>NZ_JBFWIR010000055.1:0-22214 GCF_050255895.1 Parachlamydia sp. | reverse complement strand
TGTCGTCGATTAAGTAAGGATTATGAGTTAATTGCAACAAGCAGTTTATCAATGTTTTATCTTGCTATGACTCGGTTGGTAGTTAGAAGAATAGCCTGTATTATTTAATTCAGAGAAAGTCTCTAAGGGTTCTATTTTTTCAAAGTCTTATGGATCTATCCCTAGCAACCCTAATTCCTTTGTTAACAATTCTAATTCTTCTAATTCTCCTAATAGTCCTAATCACCGTATTTCAGTTACGGTCGTTGACTAATAATCTAGTTGAATACCACTGTAAGGTGGTATTCAATCAATCCATATTTTTTTTTATTATTTAGCTAATCCTCTTCGAGAAGGACATTTAATATAACGGCTTCCCGCTTTTAGTTCTTTTCAATACACTAAAATTAGATTTTAATTTTTAGATGCAAAATACCTTCACAAGATGGGGCTCAATTTTACTTTAATCTGTTTTTCCAGTGGTATATGATGATAGAATAATTCATCTAAGAGGGCTTGTGTTATGCTAATTCAATATGGCTTTTCCCCAGAACCCCTTTCCCCTTTAATTTTTCGCCCGGAGAAATCACCCCATCCCTTCACAACGATGCATTTAGGTTCCTCTCCTCAGTACTCTGTTTTTCAAGGAGAACAGTTGACCAGATTACAAAAAATTATTCTGGAGAATCGCGTAACTATTGCTTTGAATCTTCCCGACAAGACATTTAGACATTTAAAACAAGAAGAGATCTCCTCTTTTGAACATGTCGAATTTCCTTATTATCTTTTTGCTCTTCCTCATCGCAACTGGCTTCCCACCATTCTGAATTCTTACAATGCCTTTGCTTACATCATTAAGGAATATAAGTTAACTCATTGTATCATTCCACACATACAAGTAGTTAGCCTTGCTCTGCTAGACCCTCTAGAAGATTCTTTTTTGATGATTGCGGAAAAGCCTATGGAGCTGACATTTGATCCAATTTCTTCCCAACAAAAAATCGAGAATATTTACGCCAATTTTTCTCATTCTCCCACCTTAAAAGAGAAATGGCACACGATTTTTAATCAAATGACTGAATTTTTATGTCATTTTCCCTATTTACATGTTGACTGGCACCATCTTGGGCTTACTGAGGAGGGATTTGTTTTTCTAGATTTTAGGCAAGCTCCTCCTAATGACCCTCAAAGCTATATCTTTGCGCTTTTGGATCTACTTAAGCTGGCACACTTAGATTTTATGGCAAGTATTTGTCAAATCGCAAAAACATATGATTTTTATCTTCCTAGAGATCAAATCAATCTATTGAAATTAGAAAACCAATTGCTCTCTAAAATTCGTTTGAAAGTAAGTAAACTTCATCAAAAGAACAAGATTGATTTTGCTCAAGAAATTGATGAGCATCAATTTTTGAAAGGCTCGCTCAAGAGAATTATTATTGAAAATTTTAATCATGCGCTTCGCAAAAAGCATGCTTCTTCAATCTATCAAAAAATTTCCTTGTTAGATGAACGTACACTTTCCTGGTTTCCTTTTTTGGCTGGAATCCCGATCGAAGAAGAAGGCAATCTAAACACGGCTTTAGATGAGCTCTGTGAAGCTGATATTTTATATGCCCTATTTAAAAAAAATGAGGGGAAATTTGATGCTCATTATCTCCTTTTTTTCTAGACGAAAGAGTCAATCCTTCATTTGACAATTACCCTGTTCTGCTATATTCTATTTTGTTTTAACCAAAGCCCTTACTATGAAAAAGATAGCAATTCTTGGATCAACAGGCTCAATCGGAACCACAACGTTGCAAGTGGTGAGACATTTAAAAGATGCGTTTCGAATAACGGCTCTCGCCGCTCACTCCAATATCGATCTTCTCGAGCAACAAGCCAATGAATTTTCCCCTGAGTTAATTGCTGTTTATGACAAAGCTAAAGCAAGTGAATTGCAAAAAAGGCTTCCCCATATTTCTGTTTTAGGAGGCTTAGAAGGGTTAAATGCAGTGGCTTCCCACCACGAAACACAGCAAGTCGTTTCTGCAATTTCTGGCACATTAGGGCTCACCCCGACGATTTCTGCAATTCAAGCGGGCAAAGATGTCGCATTGGCAAATAAAGAAGCTCTCGTTTCTGGTGGCGCTCTGGTAATGGCATTAGCTAAAGAAAAAGGATGTCAACTACTGCCTGTTGACAGCGAACATAGCGCTCTTTTTCAATGTCTAAATGGGGAAAATCCGTCAACGATTAATCGATTAATTTTAACGGCTTCAGGCGGACCTTTTCGGGATTGGGATTTAGATCGTTTAAAGCAAATCAAGGTTGAAGAAGCATTAAAACACCCCAACTTTTCGATGGGCGCAAAAATTACAATCGACTCTTCGACTTTAATGAATAAAGGATTGGAAGTCATCGAAGCCTATTGGCTTTTCGGTGTTCAACCAGAAAAAATCGAAGTTTTAGTTCACCCACAGCAAATTGTTCACAGTATGGTTGAATTCAAGGATGGAGCAATCATGGCACAAATGGGAGAACCAAGCATGATCGTACCGATTCAATATGCCTTGACTTATCCGAACAGAATCGACAGTCCTTTGCATCCTATTGATTTAAAAAAACTGCGCCTTTTAGAATTTACTGCTCCCAACTATGACTCCTTTCGTTGCCTTAAATTGGCATTCGAAGCTCTACGTCACGGGGGAAGTTTAGCTTGCTACATGAATGCAGCGAATGAAGTCTTAGTCCATCGTTTTTTAAAGCGACAAATTGGGTGGATGGAGATTTCTCAAAAACTTGAACATTTAATGCTTGGTCACACGACACAAACACTTCGCTCTCTGGATGATGTTTTACATATTGACGCTGAAGCTAGACAGCATGCGAGTTATGCTTAAATGTCTTGCTTGGCAAATGATCTTTTTTTAGACTTTTAGATTAGCAGTTTACCTGCCGTTATGGCATAATGATTTTGTTAAAATATTACAAAACCTAAAATCAATTCTGCTTTATCTTGAGGCCATTTAGGCCTTAAACCAGAATAACCATAAGGTAAATACTCCCATGATTTTTAGCTTGATGTATACATTGTTAGCACTCCTTGGTTTAAGCTTTTTAATTTTCATCCACGAACTTGGCCATTATTTTATGGCACGTCGTGTAGGTATGCGCGTGGAAGTTTTTTCCATTGGATTTGGCAAACCGATTTTCTCATGGGAAAAAGAGGGTGTCAGATGGCAGATTGGCTGGTTATTGCTAGGCGGTTATGTCAAAATTGCAGGGACAGAAAGCGAAGATGGACAAGATCCTCATGACATTCCAGATGGCTTTTTTGGTAAAAGTCCATGGGATCGAATCAAAGTTGCCTTCATGGGACCGTTCGCGAATTTGGCTCTAGCTTTTCTGATATTTTCTACGATTTGGTTCTCGGGCGGTAGAGATAAAAATTTTGGAGATTTCACAGGTAAAATCGGCTGGCTAGATCCTCACTCCACTCTTTATGAACAAGGGATACGTCCAGGTGACGAAATCACAGCTTATAATCACTACCCTTTTGAAGGTGCCAAAGATCACTTACAAGCACCTATGACAGGGTCTTCACAAATTATTGTTTCTGGAAATAAAGTTAACTATGCGACAGGAGAAAAAACCCCTTTTGAAAGCATCGTTAAAGTTTATCCCCATCCACAATCGCTGCAAAAAGATATCGTTACTGCAGGAATTTTAAATTCAGCCAACTATATCGTTTACGATAAACTTCCTGATGGAAACGAAAATCCTTTACCTGAAGGCTCCCCCATCCAAAATAGTGGCATCCAATACGGAGATCGTATTCTTTGGGCAAATGGTGAACTCGTTTTCTCCTTGCAAGAACTTTACTATATTTTGAATAGTCAACGTCCCCTTCTTTCTGTTGAAAGAGCCGGGAAAGTGATCCAGCTGCGCGTACCTCGTGTGCTCGTACATGAGTTACGTCCCGATGCCGATTTCCGAGAAGAGCTGAATGATTGGAAATTCGCAGCTGGCTTGCAATCCTCTAAAATGGAAGACTTATATACAATTCCTTATAATTTAACTTATAATGGAATCGTTGAAAACTCTGTACGCTTCATTGACAGAGATGCTCAACAAGAAGCATTTCCTGCCCATTCCTTCTCAGAAAGGGATCTCCCTTTGCAAAAAGGCGATAAAATTATTGCTGTAAATGGAACTCCTATTACACATGCTTATCAACTCTTGAAGTTATTACAAACGGATCAGGTGAATTTGATCGTCCAACGACTTCCACATCCGACTGAAACAACAAGCTGGGCAAATGCCGATAAAGAATTTGACCAACAAATTCCTTGGAAAGATCTGCAAGTAATTGTCAGCCATATTGGGACACAGAACCCACTTAAGCAAAGCGGATCTTTGGTACTCCTCAACCCCATTACTCCTAAAACACGCTTGGAATTTGCAACTACGCCTGAAAAACAAGCTAAAGTTGCTAGTGAGATCTTAGCGAAGAAAAAAGAGTTAGAGATGATCGAAGATCCAGAAAAGCGTGCGCACGCTTTAGGATTATTCGAAAAACAGGAAAAACAACTCTTAATTGGATTGCCTGGTGTTCAAGACCGCAAAGTTATTTATAACCCGACTCCAACTGAGCTGTTTTATAACGTCTTTGATGAGATTTGGAGAACATTAACTGCCTTATTTACGGGATCGCTCAACCCTAAATGGATCAGTGGACCAATTGGCATTGTTCAAGTTGTGCACTATAACTGGATGATTGGCATTAAAGAAGCGTTATTCTGGTTGGGAGCGATTAGCTTAAATCTCGGTATCCTGAACCTTTTACCTATTCCAATCTTAGATGGAGGAACCATTGCTCTTTCTTTTTTTGAAATGGTATCTGGTCGCCGCTTAAGCCCCAAAACAATTGAAAAACTGGTTGTGCCTTTTGCAATTTTATTGATTGGATTCTTCTTATTTCTAACTTACAATGACTTAAGTAGACTTCTAGGCGGAATTTTCGTTTTCTAGTGAAGTTCTTCACAAGGAGAGAGCCCTTCTCTCTCCTTTCTTTTTTTAAAAAATTCGCTTTCCATATGCATTTCTGCTAGACTCCAAAAAAAAGAGAAGGAGTGCAAAAGTGGATCCTATTCGAGTCTTTATAGGGACAGAAGATGCCCAATTTTTACCTACAGAAGTATTAAAACGCAGTATTCTTCACCACACGACCGCTCCGGTTGAATTTCATCTATTAATTGACATCCCCCTAAAACTTAATCGCAAAATGTACACGGGCTTCTCATTTTACCGCTTTGCCATTCCCGAAGCATGCGGATATCAGGGCAGAGCGATTTATCTCGATGCCGATATGGTGATGGTTGGGGATATTTCAGAATTATACAACCTGCCCATGCAAGGAAAAGGCGCCCTGGCACGTCCTTGTCCGCCCAATGCATGGTATACAAGCGCAATGCTTTTAGATTGTGAGCAACTGAAACATTGGAATCTTTCTAAATGGGAAACTTTAATTAATGCTGGAATCGCGTCTTACAAAGAGGCGCTATGGGGAGAACCCGGAAGTTTAACACACAAAGATTTTGGCCTCTTGCCAGAGTATTGGAACCATTTAGATACCTTCGACAACACAACAAAAAATATTCACTATACAAATGTCCCCAGACAACCCTGGAAAAC
Source organism: Parachlamydia sp. (assembly GCF_050255895.1). Lineage (NCBI taxonomy): Bacteria > Pseudomonadati > Chlamydiota > Chlamydiia > Parachlamydiales > Parachlamydiaceae > Parachlamydia > Parachlamydia sp. The sequence continues at coordinate 16,556 of NZ_JBFWIR010000055.1, read as the reverse complement.
TCCCGGTCACCCTTTTGCAAAGATATTCTTAAAGCAACTGAAAGAAGCCATAGAGACTGGAGAAATTTCCAAAGAAATCATTCAAAAAGAAATTGATGCAGGTCATATCTATCCAAATATCCTTCAAGATACAATGTCCGTAAATTCTTAAACTTTTAAGATTTTTGGTGGATAAAATTTTTTATTGCATAAATATTTTATTTGTCTTTGGTGTAATATGCCATAATCCACTAACATTGCCTCCATGCTAGTGTCTTAACCCATCAAATACAAAGGAGGCAACATGGCAACCCCATTGTCAAATGTCACAGAATTTTTAAGGCTCCCACCCAATCAGTTTTATGTTAAACGGAAAAAAAATGGATCTTGGAAATGGGAAAATCCACACAAAGTTTCCATGAAATGGTCTTTATTTCAATATTTTCATAATCCTTTCGACAAAGTAGCAAAATATGCAAAAGAAGACTTTAAGAATGCTTGTATCGCATACATTAAAGAAAATCCCGATAAAGAAATAGAGATTCAAAAACAATACGCCCTGCTTGCTCGTGCCATAAAAAGCTCTCTCACTCCATTCAAAAATCCATTTAGAAGAAAGCTAACAATCAAAGTTCGTTATCGCGTTTTAACAAATGATATCGATGAAATAAAGTTTCGAAATCTTGAGATAGCCATTCATTACACGCCTTTTTCCACACTCAGGAAGATCTATCGCAAAGTTAGAAAAGTCCTCCCCCCCTTTGTGATCCCAGAATCTAAACACTCCCGATTAACCATCCAGGAACATGTTAAAATGATGGGGAAAGAAGAATTTCAAATCTTATGTCCAAAAATCAATCCTCTGAAGATCTATCGAGCAGGTTATCGGGATGGTTTGCGAGAAGAGGCTGAACATGCAAGTTCAAGTTCCGAAGACGAAAATATCACTGAATTTTTCATTGAACAGGAAAAAAGTAAGTCACGGAAGGAAGAGAAGGAAAATGCATCGATCGCTTGTACAAGCTGGCCTTTCTTTCAGCTGTGGTCTTTTCCCTCTTTTCAAAACCCGAGTAAGCGTAATGCCGAAGAAAATCCCTATAACGAAAATGATATTCAGAAACAATACACTTCACTTTCTCACTTTTTAAAGTTCTCTCATGCTTTCACTCAAAAGGCTCCCCGAAAAAGTTTGACGGTAAAAGTCCGGTATCGCTGTTTAACAAATCATATCGATGAGATAAAATTTCGAAGCCTCGAATTAGCTATCCTTTATACCCCGCTCTCCCCAATCAGCAAAATAGATAGAAAGATTAAGGAGAAACTTCCAGCTTTTGTCGTTCCAGAACCTAAAAAAAGTATCTCTTACACGGCGGAAATGACAATCCAAAAATATGTGGAAAAGGTTAAAAAAGATAAACTTCAAATATCTTTTCACAAGATCAATCCACTAAAAATTTACCAAGCTGGCTTTAAGGATGGTTTTCGAGAAGGATCTTACAGTACCACTTCTGAATTTGAAGAAATTGAGTCAGATGACGATTTTTAAGCGACTTTAAGCATGTTGGTTCATTAGCTCTCCGAACCGTTTTAAGACTTGTGAATGGTCGTTTTTATCCAAATCCACTTCGATCAGATAAAATGTTCCTCTTGCAAATACAGCGGTTTGGAGTGCTTGGTTTAATTCCTCTTCAGTTGTAACACGTACTCCTTTTCCTCCTTCTAAAACCTGTGGAATCGCCACATAATTCCAGTCGTGGACATCATTATAAGAGCCCTCAATAATGGGCCTTTCGGTCCCATAACCATGATTATTTAATACAATCACAATCGGATCCAATCCATATCGAACGGCAGTAGATAACTCCATGGCTGACATTTGAAAAGCACCATCTCCAACTAAAACAATCGGTCTTTGCCTTGGATTAGCTAATTGAGCTCCTATTGCCGCAGGAACAGCAAAACTTAAAGAGGCAAAATGAGCGCAGGCCATATAAGCATTTTGATGCAAAATAAGCTCCGCACTTCCAAATAAGCTATCTCCGATATCGGAAATGACCAAATGCTCAGAGGTTAAATGGGTTTGAAGGCAATCAAAAAGGCGATCGACTGTCAATCTTTGATGATTTGCCACAAATGCCTTAGGAGCCCGCTTGGCATTAGAAGGATAGTTTTGATCGAATGTTTTTTGCAGCTCGATCTTTTTCAAAAGGCCAACAAAGTCTTTGAGAAGTACTTCAGAATAATAGTGATGATTTACCTGTACTTCATGGTTAATTACAATAATCTGATTTTTTTGATGGAATTTAGCTGTGAAAATGCCCGTGTCCAAATCATTTAAAAGAACGCCTAAGCGTAAAAGACAATCTGCAGAATTGACGTAGTTTTGAACTTCTGAATGGCTCATCCCTCCTAAATAGACACCGAGGAAATGGGAATCCCATTCGTCTATCGCAGCTTTTCCTAACAAAGTAGAGACTATCGGGATGGAAAATTTTTGGGCAAATTCCAAAACGGCATCAGCTAATCCATAACGCAAAACTTCGTGCCCTACCCAGATCACCGGGCGTTCACTTTTTTGTAAAATCTGCGTCACATCTTCAATGGCTTCTTGCAATGCAAAGGGATCACTGGCCGAATCTAACATAAAAGCCAAGCGCCCACCTTCCATTTCAGCATCCACCTGATCTCGTGGTATCTCGATGTATACAGGCTTTTTATGGACTAAACAGGCGGTCAAGACGCGGTCTATTTCGCTTGCAAAAAGACAAGGCTCGTTCAAAACAGTTTGAGCAATGGTAATATTTCTAAAAATATCTAGTTGTGTTGTCTCCAAATGTTTATGGAGACTTTTATTAAATAAGTGATGTAAGCGAATTTCTTTTTCCAATTCTGCCAACCCAGCCGCTCCGGAGATCACCACCAGTGGAGAGTTTTCTACATAAGCCTGAGAAAGAGCATTCACAATATTAATGCCCACTCCATAAGTAATACATGCCACACCTAAACCTTTGATTCGTGCGTAGGCATCTGCCATATAACCTGCCGTATTTTCACGCGTGGCATTAATAAATTGAATGGTGGGATATTTTTCGATGACTTTGTCAAAACGGAGAATATAGTCTCCTGGGATTCCAAAAATGTGTTGAACACCTTTTTGGTATAATTGCTCTAACAAATAGATCCCAACAGTTTTTTTCATTCTGACCCTCTCTCTAAATTCTATCATGCAAAAATTTTAGCTTAGCATAGAGTGAATTTTGGTTGAAAAGAAGAAGAGTGATTAGGTAATATAACACCTTCTCTATGGACTGATAGCTCAGCGGATAGAGCACCCGCCTTCTAAGCGGGTGGTCGTAGGTTCGAATCCTACTCAGTCCGTCCTTTTCATCATCCTCAATCAGCATAACAAAAAATTCCTTAGCAAACCTTTGAAATTTCACCCATTGCCAACAAGCGAAATTGTGTTTCCGGGACATGAAATTTTTCTTTGGCATGCTGCAGGGCAGCGACCGGATCCAAATATCCCTCATCTGAAAGCTGAAAAGTCCCGTAGTGAATTCCGATGGTTAAGGGTTCTCCTAAATCCTTAAAAGCTTGTACACTTTCCTCTGGATCCATGTGGCCATAACACATGAACCATCTTGGTTCATAAGCCCCTATAGGCAAAAATGCGAGACGAAACGGCCCAAATTTTTCTTTGGTTTTCCGAAAAATTTCCTTACAATAGCCAGAATCACCGGGAAAATAGATATTTCCGTTAGGAGTTTGAATAACAAAAGCTCCCCACAGTGCTTTGTCACGATCAAAAATGCCTCTTGCGGACCAGTGTTGTACGGGCTCGAGATAGAGTGATATCTGATCATTAAAAGATCGACACTCCCCCCAATCCAAGGTCTTTACCTGAATTTCAGGATGCTTTTGATGGATAACTGCATCATTTCCTAAAGGAGTTAGAATCATGGGACAATCTCTGTCCCAAAGTTTTTTTAATGTTTTCAAATCTAAATGATCGTAATGATTGTGACTAACCAAAACGAGATCAATTTTGGGTAAAGAAGCAAATGGGATGCCCGGATCGCAAACTCTTTTAATTCCTAGCCACTCATAAGGCCCAATTTTTTCAGACCAAACGGGATCAGTTAAAATGTTCATTCCTTCTGTTTGAATCAATACCGTTGAATGCCCAATAAAAGTAATAAATACATCTGCAGTCGTCACTTGGACGCGAGGTGTTTCAAAAGAAGAAACATGTACGTAGGCTGGCCACTCTTTCGGTCGTGAATCCCACTTCCACTTCAAGAAAGAAAAAAACGAATTCGGCCTAACTTGCCAGGGATTATAGAAGATTTTCCCTGTAAAATGATCACTTTTTGGACCCTGGTAATAGCTTCTTTTGAAGTAAAAACAGAAAATCGCTAATATACATAAACTACAAAAAATGAATAACATAATATTAAACCCTACGACTTACATTTTAATCATAACGTTTTCTGCATTTTAGCCCCTTGTGTAATTCCGGCATTCCTGATTTAATGCAGATTTTGTTGTAAAAGAGAAAAATTATGGATTCCAGCCCCACCCTTCTAGGAGAGCATATTCCCTCTTCCGGACAATTTTCTACTATTTCCGAAGTCATGAAGACATTTCGGAATGCTCAATTTCAGTCAAAGCCCTATCATGAGCAGCTTTTAAGCATTTCTCAAAATCTATATGAATTAATCAAAGCAGCTCCTCACGAATCTTTTTTGCTTAGTGAAGTCATTGACTTTATCGCTCAGATCAATCAATTAAATTTCCTTAGACACCCTTACAGGCTGATGCAATTTGAATTTTGGCTTAATCAGCTTTCAGAAATATCCTATGAAGAAAATTTAGAGATACGTGCAAAAATTGTCGGAAAATATTTGCCAAGAGATGAATACCAGGTTTTCTTTCCAATTGGAATGGGCAAAACTTACGAAGGAACCCATTTTGTCTCTGCTCACCATTCGCCAGATATAGATACTATGATCGCTTCTTTTTGGGGTTGGATCGATGCTTTCGCTGCTCGTGTGGGAGATGCTCTCCATATTTGGAGCCTACCGGGAGGGCCTCCAGATTCTCCTGTCACCCAACTTTTTCAACGACTTCTTGGCAAGGAAGTATTTTCAGTGACCTGCCGCACTTCTGATCGGCTGACTTTAGCGGGAATGGATATGGTAACCCGCAAAAATATGATTCAAAAATCCCCAGATGCCTTAGTTTCTTCATTTAGCCACAGTAGCTCAGGGAACGCTGTTTTGTTGGTTGATCAAAATAATTATTTGGGAGATTGGAGAGCTGACGACGTTGAAGAAATCCAGCAGGTTCTCATTTTTTTCACTTCCTGCCTACGCTGGTTTGAAAACAAACTTTATTACTTGCTTGTTTCCCTTTTTGCTGAAGAAAATATTCAACAAAAAGATATTCCCGTGCTTGTTAATAAAATTTTTACACACCTCATTGAAGAAGCAGAACCCGCCAAAGAATTAAATGAAAAACAAAATCTTGAACTTAATCAATTCCTGATTCATATAATTGGCGTAAAAAAAGGGATAAAGGGAACTTTTGAAGAATTATTAAATGCTTTAAAAGATTTAAATTTAACGGACTTTTACGATTTTTATCATCGCTTTTTGGCTCTTGAACAATCTGATTTATTTGGATCTTCAGGACATATTGATGAAAACCGCACCAAGATTTTTAAGTATCTGCAAACTTTATTTCAAGAGATGCCAAACGGAATTCAGCGCGTTTATAATTATTGCAACCGACTAGATATTGTGATGCAAATTAAGCATCTTGTTTTTAACAAAATACCTCACACCATTTCTCTACAAACAGATGTTGAAAATATTCGGGCTAAAATACAGGATTACGATTATCTTTCAGTCGTCATCCCTGATCAAACTGGAAACGTTTTTCCTGTGGGTGTGGTCTGGGCAAAAGATATCCGAAAAACATTTTTAGGAACGGTAACTTTTAGAGATTTCTGCAATCTCGAAGAAGTTCATATGGCTTCCTATTTGAACGTGATCAGTGTCGTCGACCATCACAAATCCTCGCTAAAAACCTCTTCAACTCCCATGGTGTTGATCGGTGATACGCAATCTTGTAATGTCTTAGTTGCCGAGCAAACTTTCCACATTAACAATAAATATAGCCTTGGGAATCGCACTGGAACGGAAATCCAAGAGGAAATACACACGCTTTATATAGACGCTCCTTCTCCTCTTAACAATCGTTTACTCAAACGCTTGCTAGATAGACGCATTGCTTCCCAAACAAAAGGATCTTATTATATTCATCCACAACGGGAATTTATTGAATATTTTTGCTTTTTACACGCGATCTTTGATGATACCGACCTTTTAACAAAGGTATCCGCGAGAGATGTGGAATGTGTAGCTTCTCTTCTTAACAAAATGAAATCGTTGGTAGAAAAAAAAGAGGTGGAAATCATCTATTTAGAAGATATTCCACGCGATAAATCTTTTGCTCAAAAAGCAGCTAAAAGAATTCTGCAAAATACTGATACTCATTCAGTTTACAAGAAAATTTACGCTCTAAAAGAAGAAGAAATAGAGGCAAGCCTCCATCTTTGCATGAAAGGCCAAATGACAAATCTATTTGCGGATACTAAAGAACAGAATGGATGTTGTCGCGTTGGACAAACAAAGATTTTTCGATCTAATTATCCATCATTTGCAAATGTTGCAAGCATTTTACAAAAATACTGGATCGATACTGCGACACAAGTAAACCAACAATTTCCACAAATCGATTTGCATTTACACATGATCAGCACTATTCCAAGTGCTGATGAAGTTTTCTGTGGAAAAGTAGACCCACCTTCTCATCAAGATGAAATATGGTTTTGGGTCCCCGATCGCCAGGAAGCGTATGATCATCTCATTCGCTTTTTAACGGCATTTCAATCTACTCCTGTAATTGTAGACAATCAATTAAACCTAGAAATTCAAGGGTCACAAGCAGCGCAACTTCAGCTTATTTTCTCAAATCACTTTAGCCAGGTTCCTCTTGTCCACACACATGAAAATCAAGAACAAACTTTCGCAATTTTAAGGTTTAGAGCGGGATCTATAAATTCCCGCAAGGCTATGATTTCACCTTACCTGCCTCGTTTACTCACGTAACAAGTCACCCGGCTTTGTTGCCAAAAGACAATTTTATTCTGCCGGCTTGCCGTTTTCTTCTAGGATTTCCAAGTTAACGCGAATCCCATTACGACTTGCGACAGACATTAATAAGGTACGAATCGCATTGATTGTTTTTCCTTTTTTCCCGATAATTTTTCCGATATCGGATTTTTCAACCGAAAGTTCGATAATTAGAGTTTGAGTTCCTCCAATTTCATTAATTTTAACCTTATCTGGGTGATCCACAAGGTTTTTGACAATGTATGCCACAAATTCTTTCATAATTCGATCCTCATTCAAGTGTGAATAGGTTAATAAAAGTTTTTCGGTATATCCTGACAATCAGTTTGCTGGTCTGTCAGTATATGCACACAATCTTTTAAGTGTTCATATCTTATCGAGCAGGTTGTTATTATCTTTTTACATTAAGATAAACGACTAATCAATTCTTCCCTACAAATAGAGACATCAACTAATCCCCACTCCCTAATTACAAGATTAACTGATTATTTCGTTATTAATCTACAGAAAAAATTAGCAAAACAATTGCCTTCTTAAGCCAAAAATTTAACCTCCTAACTAGTTTTATATTAAAGGGATATAATCTTAGAATTTACTATCCTTCAAGAATTAAAGTTACAGGACCATCATTAATTAGTGAAACTTCCATTTGCGCTCCAAACTTTCCTTCTTGAATTGTGCCTAATATTTCTTTAATTTCTTTCGAAAATTTTTCATAAATAGGTAACGCATGTGAAGCTGGAGCTGCTTCAAAAAAATCAGGACGTCTTCCATTCATACAGTTTCCATACAATGTAAACTGACTGACAAGTAGAAGCTCTTTTCTTGTTTCCAAGAGAGAATGGTTCATTTTGCCATCTGCATCTTCAAAAATACGCAAATCAGCCAACTTCCGACTCAAGCGTGTTGTTTGCTCTGGGCGATCTTGACGATGAATTCCAATTAAAACTAAGCACCCCGCTCCAATTTGTCCAATAGTCGCTTGGCTAACACTGACAGATGCCTGCCTAACTCGCTGAACGACTAACCGCATTTTTCAGTCCTTTCCAGCATCGCTTTTTTTCTCAAACATTCTTCCATATCCGCTGGTAGAGGGGCTTCGACCTCAATTTTCTGCTGAGTAATCGGATGAATGAACGCGAGTTTTCGCGCATGAAGCATCTGTCGTTCGGCCCGATAGCGCATATTCACTTGCTTACTACCATAAATTGAATCCCCCAAAATGGGATGCCCTTTATGTTTTAAATGCACGCGAATTTGGTGAGTTCTTCCTGTAGAAAGAATCAATTTAGCCAGACAAATTTCATTCCCAACTTCTAAAGTTTCACAAAACGTTAGTGCCTCTTTCCCATCTTCACGCACAGTCATTTGTTTTCGATGAATGGGGTGTCGACCGATTGGCCAATTGAGCTCGCAATTTCCTGGATTTCCTAAACAAATCGCCCAATATTCTTTATAAACCTGCCGCGCAGCAAATAATTCCATTAACTTTTGTTGGACGGAGAGAGTTTTTGCTGCGACAAGTACTCCTGAGGTTTCTTTATCTAATCGATGAACAATTCCAGGACGTATAGAATCTACTGAAGCATCCGACAAAGAATAGCCACAATGGTAAAGCAAAGCATTCACAAAAGTCCCTGTCCAATTACCTGGAGCGGGATGCACAACCATCCCAACGGGTTTATTGATAATGAGCAGATGCTCATCTTCATATAAAATATTTAAGGGAATCTGCTCTGGAATTAAATCTATTTCAGGCGCTGCTGCAAAAAATAACTCGACATCATCGCCCACATTAGGCTTAAAGCGCTTTTTTACTGGTTCGCCATTTAAGAGGACAAGCCCCTTTTCTATTAACATTTGAAAATAGGTTCTAGACCCATTACTTTTATAGCGGTCTGCAAGGACTTTATCTAAGCGGATGCCTGCTTCCATTTCTTGAATAATAAAACTTGCGCCGTCTTCAATTTCATCAAACTTCATGAGTGCCTATTCTTCACATTTTTGATGCCAATAATAATAACTTAAATGAAAGAATATTTCATTCATTTTTTGAATAGAATGAAAGGATTTTGCAAAATAAGAGCTAACGAGTGATTGGAAATAAATAAAGAGGAAATTCCCGGCAAGGATAATGTGGATTTATTTTTTTAAGAAGACTATAAATATGTTCTTCTAAAAGCTCTAATTGCGTTAAATCCGTCACACCTTCGATCGATTTTCCCAGATATTTTTTCTTTCGATGGTAAACTTCAGTTAAATAATCGCCTTCTTTTTGGATAAAAATGCGAAGAATTTCGGGATTAATCTCTGATAGACTTTCAGAAAACTGAAAATCAACATGAAAACCCAAGAAAAGATGGGCAGCTAGCATAGACTTACCTCCTCTTTTCTTGTATCGAAGATAGGAATTATCCGCTAGCGCTCTGTGCGTCTCTCATCATTTTTTTCAGACGATCTTGGTGCGCTTTCATCTCATTACAAATGTTCATTGCGATCCCTTGCATCATCGCATTGTAAACTTTTGGCGCTTTCTTTTTAAGATCAGCCAAAGAATTAATGCTGGTGGTGGAAGTATAATTTCCAGTAGTCCCTGTGGCAGTTGTTGAAGTCGTTGAGGATGTGGAGGTAGATGAGCTAGTAGAAGCTACAGGAGTCGCAGCTTGAGGATTAGCTGATTCGGACATAATTCCCCCTTTTGTGGAGACAAAATCTTAAAAAATCAAATCAATAACTAAATCGAGCTATTATATGATCTTCTTTGTTATTATTATATCTCAAAAAATGATTATTTTCAAGGTGTTGCGCGCTCAAAATCTCTTTGTCTATTAGTGATACAATAAACATGCCACATATTGAAGTTGCCCCTAAAATACGACTCTTTGTGGAAGACCAAGGCTCTGGAAAACCTGTGGTTTTTTTACATGGGTGGCCATTTGACCATCAGCTTTTTACCCATCTCATCCCTTTTCTCCCAGGCTGCCGTTTCATTGGGGTGGATTTACGTGGATATGGGAAATCTGACAAGCCAGATGCTTTATATTCCTACGATCTTTTTGCTCGCGACCTCTCTAAAATTCTTGCCTACTTAGACCTTAAAAACGTCTCTTTAGTCGGTTTTTCCATGGGAGGGGCTGTCGCGCTGCACTATGTCCATCGATATGCGACTGAATGCATAAAGAAATTGGTTTTAATCGCTCCTACAGCTCCTTGCTATGTCAAAAAATCTGACTATCCTTATGGTTTTGAAATCTCTTCTCTCGATCGTTTTGACCAAGCTTGCCAAACCAACCACCCTCTTTTGTTACGTCATTTTTTGAATCAGTTTTTTTCCCAAAAAAATCCTCAAACCCAGCAATTCAGTAAGTGGCTTCATCAATTAGGACAACAAGCATCCATGCAAGCGATGTTAATGAGTCTTAACCAAATGCGAGATATTGATCTACGCCCTATTTTAAAATATATTTCCATTCCGACAGCTATTTTCCATGCAAAAAATGATTTAATTTGTCCTTTTACTTTTGGGGAACAACTGCACCATGCAATTAAAAATTCACAATTCGTGCATTTTGAAAAAAGTGGACATGGATTATTTTTTGAAGAAAAAGAAAAATTTTGTGACGAACTGCTTAAATTTGTACACGCATGAATGAGTTCAAGGTTGAAGGCTTAATTTTAAAAATGCTTCCTTATGGGGAAGGGAATCATATTCTAAATGTTTTCTCAAAAGAAAATGGATTGATTTCTTTGTTTGTCAAAAAACAAAAAAAAATCTCTCATTTTTTAATCTCTCCCTTGACTCATGCCGAGTTTGTCCTAAGACCAGGAAAAGGAGAGCTTTATCCTTGCGAAGAAATTTCTCCTCTTTCTTCTTTCCTCAAAATTCGTGAAAAAATTGAATCTTTTGAAGCTGCTTTTCATATTTTAAATGCTTTAACCCTTTCTCAGTATCCACATAAATCCGGTCCTTACCTCTATGATCTTCTTATCCGCTATCTGCACGAAATTCCCTCCAGTCCAAATGCTCAAAACTTAGCCACAAGTTTTCTTCTCAAAACATTGCGCCATGAAGGAATTTTTGGTCTCTCTGAGGTATGTACAACTTGTCAAACGCTTTTGGGAAATACCTGCTATGCCTACGGAGGAGAAAGCTATTGTTTTGATCACAGTCCTTCCCATGCTTTTGCTTTAAGTCCAGAAGAGCTCCATTCACTCCTTTTTCTCGCTTTTTGCCGGATTTTACCAGACATCAGCCATCACATTGCCCCCCTCCTCCTTCACAAAAAAGTACACGATTTATTTCATCTATCGTTTCACGCGTGATTTTTTGTTGCATAGATATTCACCTATATGATAAAGTTTGACTCTTCAATAATGCTCTGCGGAAGTGGCGGAATTGGTATACGCGCTACCTTGAGGTGGTAGTGAGAGTAATCTCGTGGGGGTTCAAGTCCCCCCTTTCGCATTTCTTAGATTCCCAATAAATAGTGTTTTTAATTCTCAGATATCGTAAGCTTGAATTTAAGCTTTCAACATGAGTTTCTCCAATGGACTGCTGCACATTTTGCACAGCTGCTTCTTATAATATTAAATCTTTGTTCGAGACCCTCCGAACCCGTTTTCCATGCAATTGGTATAGAGATGTCGTGCACGTTGAAATGCCCCTTGAAAATGGCCTAAGCGACATTTTTTACTTTTCATATGGTACAGTTGTTTGCTGGAATTTGTCTCTAGAGCAAGGATTTAAATTAATTGAGCACCTAAAAGCTTTTGAACAACAACCGCTCGATGAAATTGAGAGCGATGCCTTTACATTTTCTTATGGCCCTGTTGCTAAATTTGTAGAAGATGAATTAACGCTCCCTGACACCTCTGCACTAACGAAACTCGCCGCATCTCAAGGCCTTTCGCAGTCTGTTAAGTTAGGCGCTTTTGAAAGCAGCCTTTTAAAAACTTACAATCAAACGAAGTACCTTCCGGAAGAACTGGCGAAACGAGGACGTATCCCGCTTTCACGTAGTCAGATTCGGAAGAAGATGGGCGAACTTTTTATTGAGCGTAATTCAATTACTTTACACATTCACGCTCTAGCTTCCCCCGACTTTTTTTGGGAATACCCTGAATTCGAAAAACTTTATTTGATGATTGTCAACGAACTCGACATCAAAGACCGAACAGAGGTTCTAAATCACCGCTTGGATGTCGTACGTGAATTGTTTGAAATGTTGGGAAGCGAGCTAAATCATCAACATTCAAGCCGACTTGAGTGGACCATTATTTGGTTAATCATTCTTGAGGTTGTCCTTACTTTATTAAGAGACGTCTTTAGACTCATATGAAAAAGATCACCTTATTTTTAATCCGGCTTTACCAACTTTTTGTCTCACCCATGCTAGGGCCTATCTGCCGGTTTACTCCAACTTGCTCTCAGTATGCGGTGGAGGCGATTCAAAAATACGGATTTTCTAAAGGCGTTTCCCTTGCCCTTTCCCGCATTTGCCGCTGCAACCCTCGCTGTCTGGGCGGTCACGACCCTATTCCTTAAAAAATCATATTTGCAATCTTGTTAATAATCCAATTTTTTTCTATAAAAAATCGATCACATGATTTTTTAACCAAGGAAAAAAGATGCAAATAACTACATTCGGCTCTGATTCGCCTCCTTTTATTCAACGTAATCCTCCAAGTACTCCACCACCAAGCCCCGTTCAAGATTCCATCTCGCAAGCTAATCAAAATCCATCCATTTATCCTGCAGCAAGTATTTTGCCAGGAAGCCTAGCCATTGAAGAAGATGCCCACATTCCTTTATTCGATTTAGATGATATTGAAAATGCACCTACCGAAATTCGCAAGGAATTAATTAAACAATTTGGAGATGGGCTTAAAGACATCGGATTTATTGCGATCAAGGCACCTTCATTAAGCGCAATCATCAAAGATGTCACTAAAAGCATGAAAACATATTTTGCCCTCCCTCTCGAAGAGAAAATGAAAGATTGGAATTCAGACAACTCCAAAGGATTTTCTGAACAAGGTCGAGAAACGGCTGCCGGAGCGACTCACGCGGACCGCAAAGAAACATTTTTTGTTCCTCCTCATTTTAAGAAATGGCCTCAAACGCCTCCAGAATTTGGTCAAGTCATGGAAAGATACCATACAGAATTGACAAACCTCGCGATAAAAGTGATGCGATACGTCGCCGAATACTTAGAAGAACCTACCGAGAATGTTTCTGAAACTATCGATACGGCCTATAATTTACTTCGCTTGGCTTATTATCCAGCTCCTAAATCCGAAGATCATCCAGATAGTGTTTGGGCAAATGCGCACGAAGATTTAAATGCCTTGACTTTACTTCCGCCAACAAAAGTTCCTGGATTGCAATTATTCACGAAGGATGAACGATGGTTATCTGTAACTGCCCCAGAAGGTTCACTTATACTTAACACAGGTTTACAGCTTGAACGTTTGACTGCAGGACTGATTAAAGCAACACTACACAGAGTTCAAAATCCCGGGGGAAAATATACCTACCAAGCACGGCACTCGAGCATTTTCTTTGCTTCCTGGGCACCAGAAAAATCACTAGCACCATTAAAAAAATGTGTAGAAAAAGTCACCGAGAATATGTCGGAAGAAGAACGAACAACCTATCTGCTACAATATCCTGATGTAACAGTGCAGGAAAATCTCATTTCACGCCTTATCGAAATGGGCACAATTCCCAATCCCACAAGAGAACAAGTTGCTGAACTTCATCAAAAAGGTCTTCTACAGAGACCTCCTCTACATGTTGCAGAAGAATTTTCTGATCTTTTTAATTCGTAAAGATTTTGTGCACTTCTCCAAAAAGAAGTGCACATTTTTTTAGCTCTGGCTTTGATAGATCAATAAGTCCTTTCTGTCCGTTGTTCTATCTTTATCCACAGAAAATTCAGGAACAGTTTCTAGCAAGACAGAGATCACCTGGTCTAAAACAACTTTTCCAAATTCAGGATTATCTTGCGAAACACTTCCATAAACTTTTAATAAAGGTGCCGCATGGTTCCACTTGGAGCCCAGCAATACCTCTTCCATTTTGGCATATTGGAATTTGACATCTGAGCTTGACGGAATGACGACGACTTGGACTTTTCCATCTCTTTCGCGCTTTTCAGCTGTGACAGTCAATTTTACTCCCACATCATCCATAATGGTGTAACCCGGTTGCAAGTTTTGACCATAGGCAATAAAATATTCTGGCTCGGAAAGCTGCTTCGTTTGGGTAATAAAGGTATCCCAAAGCTTAAGATCATTTTGATCAGGATGTCCAGGCCCTTCGGGATAAACAAGATTCACCAATAGGGTCCATCCACCTTCCCCCTCATGAGCATTTAAACCGATCCATGCCATACAAATCATTTTGTCATAAGCATCAGTCTGAAAAGCCCAGACAGGATACATCCCCCAACGATGTTTAAAATCTTTGAATCTTTGAGGATATTTCTTTTTTAAGTTATTAATCTCCGCATTTTCACTGAACGTCTCAGGACCGGTCTGTACTGTGTTTTCACTGAGCTTAACTCTTAAAATCGGGACCTTTAATGAAGCCGGATCTTTAAAATATTCCTCTAAAACTTCTTTAGGGCCCCAGTATGTCCAATCATAGCCATTCAATTTGCCTTTCGGGCTCATCGCTATAAAGTCATCCGGAATTTTTGGTTCTACTGCTAAAGGATAAAAAAGATGGGGCAGCAATTTCAGAATTCTCAAATTACTTTGAACATCGACGGCTTTGTCTGGTGAAATGGCATATGAAGTATGCATGGAAATGCAGCTGACAAATAAAAAGATTCTGAAAAGTATACGCATCTAAACCCTCAAATATTTTTTTCAGCAATACTACCACAAAATCTTTTTGCAGCAACTTCTATTTTTAATTATATTTTAATGAAGAACTTCTCTCTATTCTTGCATAGAGGATAGGGACATGCTATGTATATTTTAATTTATCCAGGAAAATCCTATGTCCGAACCGGCAGTTGAAGTGATTGAATTGAGCCATATTTATAATACGCGGCTTGCAGTTGATAAAATCTCATTTGCAATTGAGCCCGGAAGTACTTTTGGGTTGCTAGGTCCTAATGGTGCAGGAAAAAGCACAACCATAAAAATGCTCACCACTCTTTTACCAGTAACCTCTGGAACAGCTTTTATCGGAGGTTACGATCTCAACACTCAACCAGCACAAATCCGCCAACTAATCGGATATGTGCCTCAACTTCTTTCTGCCGATGGAGAATTGACGGGATACGAAAATTTAGTTCTCTCCGCCAAATTATATGGCCTCTCTAAAAAGCAAAGAGAAAAACGTATTGCTGAATTATTAGAATTTATGGGGCTTTCAGATTTTGCTAATCAATTGGTCAATCAATATTCAGGCGGGATGATTAGACGTTTGGAAATTGCCCAAGCGCTTGTTCACGAACCCCAGGTTTTATTTCTTGATGAACCAACGGTTGGATTAGATCCAGCTGCCCGCAAAACCTTATGGAAACACATTCAGGAATGGCGGCAAACATTTGGAACGACCATTTTGATGACAACCCATGACATGGATGAAGCCGATAACCTATGCGATATTGTGGCTTTTATGCACATGGGGCATATTGTCGCGATGGATGCCCCCCTTCATTTGAAAGCAACTCTTGGTCCAAAAGCTACTTTGGATGATGTTTTTATCTTACATACAGGAAGTTCCATCAAAGAAACAGGAGATTATGGCCATGTCAAACAAATTCGAAACACCATATCCCATCTTTAAAATCATCGGTCAACGAATTGAACAAGTTCTGGCAATTGTAGAAGCTGATATACGCAAACTCCACCATGATCCTTATGAACTTTTAACACGGATGATCCAACCCGCTATTTGGCTTTTAATTTTCGGACAGGCCATGGCAAAAGCCAGAGCAATTCCTACAGGAACACTTTCTTACCTAGATTTCATCGCTCCAGGAATCCTAGCCCAAAGTATTCTATTTATCGCCATTTTTTACGGAATTGCCTTAATTTGGGAACGCGATATGGGTATTTTGCATAAAATTTTAGTCTCACCAACCCCAAGATCTATTTTAGTCATTGGACGTGCAATTGCAGCTGGTTTAAGAGGCCTTTCACAGATATTCATCATTTATCTAATCTCCATGTTTTTAGGAGTCCATATACGGTGGGAATTCTTGCCCATTCTGGGAGTCTTAGCCACAGTCATGTTAGGAGGAGCCATTTTTTCAACATTCTCGCTGATTATTGCCGCGATCGTGAAAAAAAGAGAGCGTTTTATGGGAATTGGACAAGTAATGACCATGCCCCTTTTTTTTGCAAGTAATGCTCTAT
>NZ_JBFWIR010000054.1:0-22369 GCF_050255895.1 Parachlamydia sp. | reverse complement strand
TATAAATTTCGTGAATGATTTCTTTGGCATACTTTTGAACACTTTTTGGCATTTTATCTAAAATATTAGCCGTTTTATGCACCCAACACCTTTGCTGCTTTGTTGCTGGAAACTCTTCATTTAAAGCCGCCCAAAAGCCAAGCGCTCCATCTCCAATCGCAAGCTGTGGTCCTTCTTTGAGACCTCGATGTTTTAAATTTTGCAAAACTTCTTTCCAAGACAGCTTGCTTTCTCGGTGCCCATCATGGATCATGATAAGTTCTTTATTTCCATCCTCTAAAGCACCTATCAGAACCAGAACACAGGGTCGATCTTCTTCTAAACGAATATTAAAATAAATCCCATCCGCCCATATATAAACATACTTTTTTGCGGATAAATCACTTTTGAGCCAATTTTGATATTCTGTTGTCCATGAATCTTTCAATCTAACGATATTTGTGGGTGATAGTCCTTTAGCATTTTCTCCCAAAATTGCCTCCAGAGCTTTCGGGAAATCTAGGGTAGATATTCCTTTAAGACACAAAGCAGGGATAACCGCATCTATACTTTGTGTCCTTCTCAAATAAGGTGGCAAAATCGCACTTGTGAACTTACCATCGTCTCTATGTCTTATTCTAGGCTGGCGAATTGCAATTGGGCCAAGACGGTTTGAATGTTTTTTTCTGGTAAGTAACCATTTTACTGCAGGAGATTGATGGGTAAATTCTTTCGATTGTTTGTAAAGTTCCAGATATTCTTGTACTTCAAATTCAATAGCTTGCTGTAACAATTTTTGAGCCCCTTTACGAAGAATTTCTTCGGGAGGATTATTTTGTTCATTTGTTGATGGCATTTTTTCTGAAGAAAAGCGAAAATCTTCCATGAGCGCACTCCCATTTAGTTTTTGTGGTAAAAAACATTTTAAGGATGCACTCTCTTTTTTTCACACAACTTTTGATCATATCTCGAGCCTAAAAAATGAAAACATTATATAGATATGAATTAGATTTCGAACGCACAATGGAATTTGTTAAAGATAATTTAAATGAAGTGAACGCGCTATCTTCCGAGCTTCTTAATTTAGTCAATTTTAAGTCGGGTGTTTTTTTTACTTTATTAACATTAGGTTCCGACTTAGAAAGACTTTATGAATTTAAAAGCGGCGTTATCCTCCCCCAAAATCCCATAATTGTCACCGAAATTGATGGGAAAAAATCGCGTCATCAAGAAGTATCTACAATAAAGGAAGAGTTAAGTGATTTTGTTTTTCATAAGCTTATTTCCAATGAAAAACTTTCTTGTGTGTTTGATGAGGTTACAATGGATTATGATGATTCTTATTTAAACAAATTTTACGAAAAAAAAAGTATCTATTTGCATGAAAAAGAAGTTCTGTATGTAATCAGAGAACATAATAAAACCCACAAGTTTATATCAGATTGCATGTGGAGTTCATTTTCTTTTTGGCACTCTGTTGGTGTTTTAACAGAGGCTGATTGTTTCAAAAATGACAGCAATATTCTCTCGTTGGAAGATATCCAAGCCATCTGTAAAAAAACAAAGATGATGCTCATTAGTGCATATGATGGTGAAGGCTATGTTTTATGGGAAAAAATGGAGCAAGAATAAAAATGACTTTGGTGGCTCCTTTTTTATACCAATTTAAATAGAAATTCTGACTAATTTGAGTCTGTTACATATCTGGATCGGGTCAGATTAAGAAAGCGAAAGAGTTTTGTAAAGATCAGCTAAGTATCCAAATTTTAACCATCCTCCACCAAAAGCTCCTCATTGGGATTATAGAGATGATAAAACTGAATACGAAGAAAGATTATTCCTTGATGGAACATGGTAGCCAAAAAAATGAAAACATTGCATAGACACGAATTAGATTTTGAACGCACAATGGAATTCGTTAAAGATAATTTAAATGAGGTGAACGCGTTATCTTCTGAGCTACTTAATTTAGTTGATTTTAAGTCTGGTGTTTTTTTTACCTTATTAACGGTAGATTCCAATCTTGAAAGACTTTATGAATTTGAAAACGGCATTATTCTTCCTCAAAATCCTATAATTGTTTCCGAAACTAATGGAAAAAAATCGCGTCATCAAAGAGTGCCCACAATAAAGGAAGAGTTAAGTGATTTTATTTTTCACAAACTCAGTCTCAGTAATAAACTTTCCTGTATTTTTGATGAGGTTACAAGAAGCCCTGATGAGTCTAATTTAAAAGCTTTCTACGAAAAAAAAAGTGTATATCTGTATGAAAACGAAGTTATGTATGTAATCAGGGAACTTAATAAAAATCACGAGTTTATTTTAAAGTGTGCGGGGAAATCATTTTCTTTTTGGCATTCTGTAGGCGTTTTAACAGAAGCTGATTGTTTCAAAAATGACAGCAATATTCTCTCGTTAGAAGATATCCAAGCCATCTGTAAAAAAACTAAGATGATGTTCATTAGTGCATATGATGGTGAAGCGTATGTTTTATGGGAAAAAATAGAATAAGCATAAAAAGACAACTTTGACCATTCCCTTTTCATGCTAAATTTAAATTGAAATTCTGACTAATTTGAGTCTGTTACATATCTGGATAGGTCAGTAATTCCCGCCAGAAAAAAATAACATGTCAAGTTTAGAAGAATTAATTTTTTGACAGGATAAACCCATAAGCAGCAATTCCCGCTGAGCAATTTTCTCTAGGGACTTAAAAATTGATTTCGTAAACTTCAGACAGTTTTTTAACTCTAAGGTTTACGATGGCTACTTTTAGAAAGATGCTGAGCATGCCGGGAATGCTCCGTAGTATCCATAAAATATTTTCAAAGATCCGCGATCCGAAAACATTCACAGTCCCACCAAATATTTCGATTGCAGATCATCTAATGTCAGGACTTGCCGTCTTTGGCTTGAAATGCCCCTTTTTGCTTGACTACGACAAAAAGCGCGCAAATGAGATAACGGCTCAGAATCTTCGCGACTTGTATCTTAAAAGGAATATCCACCCCCTAGATTTCCCGAAAGCTCTAGAGGCAATTTTGAGAGAAAATGCTAAAGGAGTATCACCCACAAATATCGTTAGATTGAAAGATTCATAGACAACAGGCTCAAAAGTAATTTTTCGCAAAAAAGCATGTTTATATATGGGCGGATGGGATTTATTTTAATATTCGTTTAGAAGAAGGTCAAACCTTGCGTTCTGGTGCTGGTAGGTGCATTAGAGAATGAAAACAAAGAACTTATCATAATTCACGATTAGCGCCGCATACGAAACTACAGGCTGTGGATCTAGAATAGATATACTTGCCATGTGGAAATCCAGTGAACCATTGCTTTCTTTCCTAAAAAATAGTATTGTCGCAGCAATGAGCGCTCCATAATTGTCGAGTCTTGTGATTAAGGATACTTCATTTTGACACTTAATTTTTAAAGTATGCTGAGAAGTTTAGTGCAATCGCAATTTAATGAAAGTGATAATTTGTCCATATGGTGGCGGTACACGGTCATCATTGTGATGATCATTGGATTTGCTATCTTGGGATTTGTAACCAGCCTGGCTTACGAAAATGCGCCTCCCATTCCAGACAAAGTGATCGACAATAAGAACAATGTCATATTTACCAAAGAGAATATCCAGCAAGGCCAGTCAGCTTTTCTGAGATATAACTTGATGGAGCATGGAACTCTTTGGGGACATGGCGCTTATTTAGGGCCAGATTATACCGCGGAATATCTTCACCAGGAAGCCTTAACAATCATGGATTATATCGCCCAACAAAAAATGGGCAAATCCTTTGTAGAACTTTCTCAAGAACAACAATTTGGCATCAAAGAAAATGTATCATTTATACTGAAACAAAATCGTTTTGACTTCAACAAAAATGTTTTAGTTTATACTCCAGAAGAAATTGAGGCTTTCGATAAAGCTCTAATCTATTGGAAGGGCTACTTCACTCAAGGCATGGCTCCAGGTTTACCAAAGAACTTCATTCAAAATTCTGATGACCTTAGAAACTTGACAACATTTTTTTCATGGGCCAGTTGGGTTGCAGTGACCAATCGTCCCAATGAAAATTGTTCATATACCAATAATTTTCCCTATGATCCCTTGATAGGTAATTTTCCTTGTTCCGATGCTTATTTTTGGAGCGCAATGAGCTTGATATTTATGCTAGGAGCTATCGGGCTGATGCTATTTCTTTTTGGAAAATTCGACTTCCTTGGATGGGACCCTAAGCGAAAGCCTCGCCATGTTCATGAGACCCATTTGGAGACTTCACCTTTAAGTGCTGGACAATTAGCTACAATGCCTTATTTTGTTGTCGTTGCAGTGCTATTTTTGCTTCAAACTTTGTTTGGAGGTTTAATTGCGCATTATCGCGTAGAATCGAGTTTTTATGGCCTGTCTATTGTAGATTGGGTAGCTTATAATTTAGGTAGGACCTGGCATCTTCAGCTTGCGATATTTTGGATTGCGACAGCTTGGGTAGGAGGAGGTCTTTTTATTGCTCCA
The DNA here is from genome assembly GCF_050255895.1 of Parachlamydia sp. Taxonomy (NCBI): domain Bacteria; kingdom Pseudomonadati; phylum Chlamydiota; class Chlamydiia; order Parachlamydiales; family Parachlamydiaceae; genus Parachlamydia; species Parachlamydia sp. Next base: position 17,874 of record NZ_JBFWIR010000054.1, on the reverse strand, counting down.
ATGCTAAGTGGTGCAGAACCTAGAAATCAGAAATTTGGTATCCAATTATTGCTTTGGGCGCTTGTACTGGTGGTGCTTGGAAGCCTGACAGGAGAGTTCTTGAGTGCTCAGGGCTTATTACCAGGTGAGATGTGGTTTTGGATTGGAAATCAAGGATCAGAATACTTGGATTTAGGACGTGCTTGGCAATACCTATTGATCGCTGGCTTTTTCTTTTGGCTATGGCTTCTTTTCAGAGCTCTACGACCAGCCTTTTCAAATCCAAAGTTAAAAGAATTCAGTATTCTTTTCTTTCTAGCCGCAGCAGCGATCCCAATCTTCTATGTCCCCGCTGTATTTTATCATCATCAAACGAACTTTACTGTTATAGACACCTGGAGATTCTGGATCATTCATTTATGGGTGGAAGGATTTTTTGAAGTATTTGCCACTGTATTGACAGCAACTATTTTCGTGCAAATGGGTTTGACTAAGTTGATTACTGCGAAACGAGTCATCTATTTAGATATCATTCTTTATCTAGGTGCTGGCGTAGTTGGTACGGGCCACCATTGGTACTTCACTGGGCAAACTAGTGTCAACATGGCCTTGTCTGCATGTTTTTCTGCAATGGAAGTGGTCCCATTAACTTTGTTGACTCTCGACGCCTGGGATTTTATTCGCGTTTCAAACTTGCGTTGCGAAGAATGCGGACGTTTCTTAGCAGCGCAACAAAAATGGACTATTTATTATCTGATTTCCGTGGGAATATGGAACTTTATAGGCGCAGGAGTGTTTGGTTTTTTAATTAACCTGCCAATTATCTCGTATTTTGAGGTCGGAACTAATTTAACTCAAAATCATGGCCATGCTGCCATGTTCGGAGTATTTGGCATGCTAGCATTGGCGGTCACTATGTTCTGTATGCGCTCCATGCAAACAGAAAAAATTTGGGAAATGACCAAAAACCTCATTAAAATTGGTTTTTGGGGTCTTAACATTGGCATGGGCCTGATGGTCATACTCGATCTTTTCCCATCAGGCGTTCTCCAGCTTTGGGACTCAATAGTAAATGGTTACTGGCATGCTCGCCATCTAAATTTTATAATGTCCGGTTTTTTCCATACTTTGGAATGGGTCCGGTTAGGGGCTGATATGATATTTATTGTCGTAGGTGTAATTCCTACTGTTAGCGCGATATTTATCACCTTTATGTATGGACGTAAAAGAGATGAAGAATTTGTAAAGAGCACAAGATGAAATCCTCGAATTTTGTGCGCACTCTTTGACGATTTATATTTATATTTAATCTAAAAAGAAATCTTCTTTTAAGGGATTACCAGGAGAAACGGCATAATGACTAAAGTCCGTTACCCCCTTATCGCGCAATATATCCTCATCAATAAAAAAATGGCCGGTGCATTCCCGACTGTCTTTCAACAAAATTTCATACGCTGCATCTGCAACGATAGAAGGTAAGCGACAATGCTTAGTCGTACTTTCAATCACTTGTGGGTCTTTTAAAATCGCCATAAGCGCAGCCGTGGCAATGACTGTTTTGGGCCATAAAGCATTGACCGCAATTCCGTCTTCGGCAAATTCCGCGGCCATCCCTAATACGCACAAGCTCATCCCATATTTTGACATAGTATAAGCTAAATAGTCCTTAAACCATTTAGGATTCATATTCAATGGCGGCGAGAGGTTTAAAATATGGGGATTTGAGGCTTTTTTAAGGTAAGGTAAACAAGCTTGTGAACAAGCAAAGGTTCCCCTTACATTAATTTGGTGCATCAAATCATAACGCTTTAACGGAGTGTCCAAAGTTCGGGTTAGTTGAATAGCACTCGCATTATTAATCAAAATGTCGATGCCACCAAAAGTGTCAATCGTCTTCTGGACAGCACTTTGGATTTGTTCTTCATCTCGAATATCCATGACTAATGGCAAGGCCTCCCCACCTGCCTGAATAATTTCCTCAGCCGCCTGGAAAATGGTCCCAGGCAATTTGGGATGAGGTGTCGCGGTTTTCGCCGCAATGGCCACTTTAGCTCCAGCTGCTGCCAGCTTTAGGGCAATCTCTTTCCCAATCCCACGACTAGCGCCAGTAATAAATGCAATTTTGTTTTTGAGTGAGAACATGATTACCTTGCTCGTGCATGCGTTTGTTCTTTCAATTGTTTTTTGATATAGGAAATAATTTTTCCCTGCCCCTGCGCAAAATAGGCATCGATCAGAGGAATCAGGGCTTCTTTAGCCCCTTCTTTATCCTCAATTTTTTTGATCTTACTGAAATCAATTCCCATTTTGTGAACTAAGATCCCCTCCATTTCTGCATCTAGCTGCGAGGGTTCGTGCAAGATCCCCTCCACAAGAATTTGAGAAAAAGGAATCGGTTCCCCTTTTGTGTCTATATCTAGACGAGAAGCTTTTAAATAATCTCTTAGTCCTGCTTGAATTAACCGTTTTTCGAGAGGGGCTTGCTTGCCTTTCCAGTATTTCAGTTTCTTTTCAGCAGCCAAAATTTGTGCATCTATTTTCTGTTTAGTTTCTTCGTTTTGCGCTAATTTTTTTTGATATTTTTCGCTTTCCTTTTTCAACTGCTCTTTCAAGTGCTCCCTTTCATCTAAGGATAGGCCACCTTTTTGATACTTTTTGACTAAGGGTTGCAAAGATTTTGGCAAATGGCTGAACGAAACTTCCTGATTAGGAAATTTTAAAATTCCCTCTAGCTCATTTATTTTCACATTCAAGTCATGAACCGCATAGGCTTTCCTTAGCTGCTTAATTTTTTTTAATTGTAGCTTAAAAGCTTGGTATGTGGCAGGTATTCCATATAGTGCCAAGCGATAATTCACCCCTTTCAGCCATTCCTTGGTTAAAGCAGGTTTCTGGGAATAAAAATAAAGACCTCCTGTGACAATAACGGCTATTGTGGCTAATGAAAATCCCAATCCGAGCAAAGCCAATCCTAATGGAGGAAAAGAGAAAACGCCCACGAGGGCTAAAACAGCCAATGTTGTCATTATTGCGGTGGAAATAACCGCAAGAAGAAGAGAAACTGTGGATGAACCAAGCTTAAACTTTGAGAAACGGTGCTCTAACTTTTGCTTTTTCAAACTTTGGGCTTTCAATCCATTGCGAGTCAATTGTGAAATCGTATCCTGATGCCGAATCGTTTCTTCAATTAGATTATCTCTCTCTGCATAGTTTTTAAATACTTCAAGGAGTTGCTCTTTTGTGTGAATCTCTAATGGAATTCGCATTCCCACATTTTTTAGGGCTTTAAGGCAGTCCTCAAAAGACTGTGATTTCAAATTTTCTATTATTTTGTTCAGTTGCTTCCGACGCAACTCGTCCGTTTCTTTCCGCTTGCTTAACAGCGCTGAAATCATTTCCTCAGACTTTTTGATATCTTCAGAATTCACCCGATCTATCACTCGCTCCGTTTCACGATGTATGTCTATCCATTTGCGATGCATTTTTTCATCTTTGATATTTTTTGAAAGCTGCATCGTTTTTCCAAGAATAAGCAACGTCCCCCCAATGCCTCCCATTCCAAGACCAACCCAGCCAGACATGATCGGTCCCAATCCATGCCCTGTCTCTGTCGCTATGCGTAAACCCACTTTTGTGAATTGAGGAACAAACCCTACAAGTTTTAAAGATGTCCCAATCGATTGTGCTTTTAAAACAGACTTGCGTAACGTTAACCACTTTTTGACTTCACGGATTTTGGCCTTTAAAGCTGGATCTGGATTGGCTTTATATTCAACCTTCATTTTCGCGACTTGCTTAGCAATTTCCCGATAAATGGCAATCCGATAGATCAGTATACCAGCCGCTCCTATATGAGCCGGAAGGGAGTAAGCTAAACGAAGATAGCCGATATCTGTTGATAATTCCTTTCCAATTCCATTGTAATCACGAATCTTTGCGACATGTCCGAGAGGCACCCCAACAAAAACACTCATATATTCTGTAGGCGTACTGAAAGGGTTTAAAGTACTCGTAAAAAATTGATTAAATTTCTCTGCAGCTTCATCCTTGGCTAAAATAAGATCTACCCAATAAGGAGCATTGCGTTCCGCCCATTCTTGGACGGAAGGAGTCTCGGCTTCGCTGATCAATTCAGCAGTCTCCAAAGAGCCACTTAATTCGCTTCCAAACTCTGAAAGCTCTGTCAGGCTTTCTCTCAAAGTTGTATCTTCAATATCTTCTGAAAAATCCCCCGACAACTTTTGATATTTGGCCGATTCTTTTACAGATTTCACTCTGATGTCGGATGTTGTTGAGGGTACTTTTTCAACACGAATTCCTTCACTCTCTAATGGAGCATGTGGAATTTTAGGCATTCTTCCAGAATCAACAGGTTCCATAAAAAAACCTCACGGATGAACGGGTGTTGTTTGATCTTCATCTTTAATTTCTTGCATTTTTTTGCGAATAAACTTGATGAATTTTTTTTCGTTAATCGCAAAAAAATCATCTAACTGCTTTTGTACGGTCTTTTTAATTTCTGGATCGCCATCGGCTTGAAGTTTTTTCACATCAATGCCAAAATGACGATCTAAAATATCAACTGTTTCTCGATCCAATAATTCTGGATTTGTAAACATTCCTTCAACAATCGTTTTTGAAAGCTCGATGGGCGCTCCATTTCTATCCAAGGAAAGATTAATACCGTGTAAATAGTCAGCGACTCCAGCACGTTTTAGTTTTTCTAGGAGAGGTTCTTTTTTTGAATTCCAAAATTCAACCTTTCGTTCTAACCGATTAATTTTTTCAGCTCTTTTTTCTCTTCTCAATTCGTATGAATGTAGTTTTTTTTGATACAACTTTTCGAGTTTTTCTAGCTGTTTTTTATATCGGATAGCCTCTTCGGCTGTTATTGCAGACGGAGTAGAAGAAATAGCGACGACATGCAACTCTTTTGGGAGCTTTTGTGGATTAAGGGGTAATTGCTTCAGAATGCTTTCTATCTGTTGAATTTGGACTCGTAATCTAAAGGAAGAAGCCAGTTCATTAACCTGTTTTTGTTGCTTTCTTTTTAAGAAAAAGTTTCGATAAGCTGAAGGAATGGCATACATCCCTAAACGCAGATTAACCCCTTTGATCATCTCCTTAAAACGATGCGGACTTTTCCGGTAAAAATAAAAAAGACCCACGCCTCCTAAAATGACGGCTGCTACAAAAAAACCGACGCCAAGAACGGCCAATGCAAACTGGGGCATTGTGATAACAGCTGCGATAATCAAAATATTTAGAACAATGATGGTGGTCACGGTAACGACTGTAAGAAATAAATTGGCAAAATTCAATTTCACATTGAAACCGAATTTCTTTTTTAAGCTAAGGCTCTTCATAGCTTCAGAAGTGAGGATGGCATTTCTTGTGCTCACTTGCATAGCATCCTGATGCTTTGCATGGATACGTAAAAGCTGTTCTTTTACTCCAGGCTTTTGCAATTCCCCTTGAAGAGCATTGAGGGTGAGAACACCCTGGACATCCTCTAATCGAATACCTTTTTCATTCAACAACACTTGAGCCTCTTCAAGAGTACTCACCGCATCGATTTTTTTTATAAGAGCTTCAATTTCAGGTCGTCTGATTTCCAATTTTCGATCTTCTTCTTTCCTCCGCCTTTGCAATAATGTATCTATATCCTCCCCGGCTTTTGTTAAATTGGCTGCCGTTGTTTTATCGACGACCCTGGGTGCTGGGTGAAATTCTTCAGACCATTTTTTATGAATTTTCTTGTGACGTACAGCCTTAACAAAATCAAAAATCGAAAACCCTAATTTAAAAACATTTGTGGTGCCTAAAGTCACAAAACTAAAAGCTGCATCAGCATAACGCAAGAAATCTAGAGCTTTCACAGCGAATAGTAAAGGGATTTTGAGGGCCGCTCCAGTGATTTCAATATTTTTTTCAACTTTTGTCATACGGGATGACTTTAAGTCTAAATGCTGCTTTTTTAACCAATGATTGAGGGTATCAATTTGATCTTTGAGATGGGGTTCTCCCGTTGCTTCGTATTCTTTTTGCAATTCGCGTACGTGTGATGAAATCTCATCATTTAAAATATGCTTATAAAAAAGGAAATTTTTCTCAGAAGTTTCTGGAAGAACGTGAATTAAACGTGAAAAAATCTCTTCCGAGCTTAATTTTTTTTCTTCATTGACAAGCAATCCAGCCAGCGATAATTCTTTAAGAATGCGGTGTTCATTCGTTAAATGATCAACTGTTGCATCTCTGGAACCAGCAAAAGAATGCCCTTGATTAAATAGGATGTCTTGAATGATGGCTTCGCGATTAGTCTTGATCCATTCAGAAAAGGTGGGAGGGGGGACATTGCTTAAAACTGAACCAATGTGATTCAGCAATTTAATTCTATCGACGCTTTCTACTAGTTCATCAACGCTATCACTTTCTTCAGATATAGATTCGATAGAAAGGGATTCCGTAGATTCAAGAGAAACACGTCCTCTTTTATGCATCGAAATTGTGGGTGATGACGAAGAAGGAGCGCGTTCAACAACGATTCCATCCGCGTTAATGGGAGCTTGACCAATTTCAGAAAATGAGGGCTCAGGACCAATTGGAAAACCGGGTTGTTTGACCATATTTTATCACTTTGTTAGGGATAACATTTCTTCCAATAGATCATTAAACGTTTTCTCTCCACTTGCGACACTTTCAATCACTCCATTGAAGAGATCAATAATCATCATCACATTTCCAATAAGACTAAACAAAAGCAATGGATCGACTTTATTTCCCTTCGTAAATAACACATAACGATAGAAAACCTGGTCTTCAAGCTCTCCTAATTCAAATCCAGGAAGCTCGAGAAATCGATTGATAAAAAGCAATGTACTGGCTGTCTGAGAAGCTGCAGAAGGTTCCACAGAAAAGGGTAAATTAACCACAAACTTCACTAAATGATAGGATTCTTCCTTCTTTTTGGATTCCTGCGCCATCGTTTGTTTGAAAGTTGTAATTTGAAGAATTTTTTCCCTTTCCTTCGCATCATTCCCTAAAAAAACTAAAAGCTGATCAAAGGGAATTTCTTCAGAGGCCATAACTAAAGAACAGTCATATCTTTCTGAAGATAAATCAATCTGAATCTGTTCTAAAATATGGTTTTCTTTCATGACATTCTCCAACAATTAAGCATAAAAAATATTTTTGTTCTTTTCGTCTATGGGATGATAAAGTCCTTTTTTTGTCGACTCTCCACTTTCACTTTTTAATTCTTCAAACTTACTAATCCAGTATAACATATAGTAAATAAATTCTTCAAAATCCGAATTAAACTTGGAATAGGTCAAACCTTCATAAGAAATAAAAGTAAAAAGAACTAAAGAGCGACTATTAGGTTCATAGCCTAAATGAGCTTGACCTGTTTCTTTCCCAAATAAATTTCCAATTAAAGCTGCGAGAGACAACTCTTTTTCCTTATCTACAGGTAGAATACCGACGGATGTGTAAATAAAAAAGCCATTGTCAAAAAGAGATTTTTCAAAACTAATCGTACTTGTTTTGTTAATCATCAAGCGGCAAATGCCTTCGTCATCAAGTTCTAATTTACCGATTCCTTTTCGTCTGCCATACTCTCGCAATATCTCTTCCAATTGCATGAGGGCCCCCTATTTCGATGGATTGGGAAATACGTTTGTGTTGACATCTTTGGCTGTCTCTTTTTTTGACTTGAGAAGCTCTAGCGGAAGTGTTGTTTTTGCGACTCTAAAGCCTGTATATGAATCTGTATGCTCAGGATCTAAGGCTAACCTTTCTGCCACTCTTACCCCATCAGCCAAACTATCATAACACCCTCCCTTTACAATTTTCTCTGCCCCCGTTGATCCTGATGTATAGCTTTCTGACACCCATTCCCACACATTCCCACTCATATCGTAAGCACCAATAGGACTTTTGGCATCATGCGTGATGATCTCTCTACCTCCTACATTGACCTTGTTGCGCCCATTAAAAAATCCTACTTCGGTCGTCAAGACCTCTCTTTTTTTAAGGGGTACGTCATTACTTTTATAATTGGCCCATGAGGGATCAATCTCATTTTGACTAAATCCAAAAAGAAACTTTTGCAAGGGTTCTTTTTCTTCTTGGATGTGCATTCCTGCAGCTTTTTCCCATTCGGCTTCGGTCGGTAATCTCAAGTCATAGTCTTTACAAAATGCATTGGCACCATACCAAGAAACATTGATGACTGGATGACTTCCTTTATCCGCGATAAACATGAAAACCGTTTTCCCCGCACTAGGCTCAAGTGTAAAAATTTGACTATGGGGATCTGCTTCTCTTGTCTTGCATAAAACATGCCCATTTAAATCTCGCACAATTCCAACATGTTCAGCTTGAGCGGAATAAATAATTTGACGATTTTCTAAGGCATAATTTAGCCATTTGACATATTCAGTATTCGAGACTTCATAAATCCCGATTTCAAAAGGATTAAGAGTTAAGATACGAGAAGATTGTTCATTTTCCTTTATGCTTTTAGAAGGATCCCCAACAATCACTTTTCCCCCTGTCACTTTTGCCAAAAGCAAGGGAGGAAGGTGGTCCTTTTTTGAGTAATCTTCCGTATCAAGTGAAAGGAAGGCCGGGGTTGTAATGGTGGGTAAATTTTCAGCGACGTTTTCAATTAGCGCCTGTTTTTCATAAAAAATGTCTACCTGCAAAAACTTAGAAGCTTCAAGGAAAAAAGGTCCTTTCGGCGTCATATGGATGTCGAAGTCATCTTTCTTTTCAGGTTTAATTACATAGGGTCCTCCAGGTGGCACTTTTAAACGATCCACCGATCCCGTCCCTGTATAGATAAGCATAGAGCGTCGGTAAAGAGCCCAAGATGTATCAGATAAATTACACTTTACGGTTAAAAATGCGGGCTGCATGGCTTTTGGATTGTTAGAAAAAGCGAGCTCCTTATCTCTTCTCTCCATTTCTCTATGCATCAAAAGAGCTTCTTTAAAAGCAACAACTTCTTCTGATGGGAAGGCCATTTGAACAGAGTTCATTTCTCCTTTTTTTATCTCAAAATTTTTTCTAGATAAAATTTTAGGGGAAATATCTTGCTCATCCAAATAGAATTCCACTTCATAACGACCAGCTGGTAGTTCTCTCAAAACAGCTAGAAGTCCTGATTTTAATTGATATTGAGCAGCTTTGGCCAAATTTTCCTGTGAAAGAAGGTGTCCATTGCTCGCTTTTAGACGAAATTTTAAATGCTCAAGATGTTCACTCGAAACATGAATGTTATAGAACAAAAGAAGCGTCCCTACATCCTCTTTTTCTGAACTTACTTCTCGAACCAATGAATTCGGAAGATACAGACCTGTCAAAGGTCCTAATTTTTCTTCAGGCTTCAAAACGACTTCTAAAGGCTTTGGGCATGCATATCCATCCAATTCTTCAAATACGATAGTATAGCAACCCGGATTTAAAGCATCTGCATTTAAAAGACCTTCAGAGGAATAACTGACCGTTTTTCCACAGGATGCGTGTAAGCTAATTTTGGGGGGTCTAGGAAATTGTGCTTGCTCCCCCGCAACTGTATGAATGATAATGGACGCATAACGAGGTTGTAGGTTTTGGTTTACCTTTGTAACCTGATTAGGCAGAATTTTGATGTGTTTTTTCTCTGGTTGAGAAAAAAAAGAGTCTTTATTAGGAATGACAAAATCCAGGGTATAATCTCCCGGAACTAAATTCTCCACGACAACAGTCCTGGAAAGTTTACCCAAATCCTCTACACAAGCATGATTGGCAGGATGAAGTTGCTGGTTTTTGTCATTTTGTCTTAGCCAGAAGCGCACACGGTCTAAACGTTCTCCCTTGACTCCTGTCTGATAGGTCACCACTAAAGTTCCTGTTGCTTCATCCGCATGTCCTGAACAGAACAATCCGCCCAAAATGATCATCCAGAAAAAACAGAAGTAGATTGTTTTCACAAGTCCCCCAATCGTTTGATCACTTTTTATTTATATTTTTAAAAAACATGGCTTAACGCATTTTGGAAATCCATGAAAAACCCTTAAAATCCTTAGAAGGGATTAGCCTCACCTTAACAAAAATAAAATAAATTTCGATCTGTTTTTAGCAAAATAAATCCCTCTCCTCTTATAGTCCTTATTCTCAGCAGACAATGAATAGAAAAAAAACTTTTCAGAAAGTAATAATCGCTTTAAAAATAAACAATATAATGAGGAAATTTCTTCCATATTATTATAAAATGCTCAGAACCAACTAAGTGCTGTTGGAATAAAAAGCAGCATCTTTTTTGTATGAAAACACTTCAATACATACAAATAGAGACGATTTAATGGACCCTTGAATAGAAAACAACGCACTTACTAACATTTATTGCAGATATTTCACATTGCAACGTCATATAAAAAACATAATATAATTAGACTAATTAATACATTAATGAGAGTATTTTATGCCAAAGTAAGCACTCTCAATAGATAATTAAAGACTTAAGTGATCGTAAAAAAACGATCCCCATTACTCCAATTGGTAATTTCTAAAGAACAAGCCACTCTGGCTGTCGCAAAATTCAGAAGAGCAAGTCCTCCAAATTTATCAAAATTTACCTTTCGAAGAAGGTTCGGAAAAAGATTTCACCTAGATCTTGATGCACAAAAAGTTGTGAAGTTTTTTAGCCAACTATATGATCTAAAAATCGTATTCCGCGATGCATTTTTATGACCAAATAAAAGATTTGCCCATCACCAATGCAAAGCATCGCGTGCATGTCTCTAATGTTAGAATTGCAACTTTTGGAGGAAAAAGAAGGAAATTTAATCACTGGGTCAGCACTTAATGAAATAAACTATATTTTTATTCAACCGAGATTAACGACAAAATAAGTGGAGATAAATTTAAATCTCCTATAGAGAGACGTGATTAAATTTTCTGTTCTTGTAAAACAGGTTGAGAAACGGAATCAAAAACAATGCCTCGATGGTCAATTGCTTGATATTCCCTTTTATCCTTTGATAAGATCACATGGATAAAATGTCTCTTTTGCGCAGTGAAAGCCAAATACCAGGCTTTTTTAGGCTTTTTTGGTGCTCTCGGCTTTTTGACACCCCAGGCTCCATCTCCTAGATATAAAACTCCGGTGGGAACAACTTGCCGATTCTTCAAAGGGAAAGTCCGTTTATAGGCATGGTCATGGTTTTCAAAAGCAGCGTTTAGTCCAAACTGTTCAAATAACGTGCCCCAGTTCGTCCGCACGAGCACACTATACTTATATTTGTAATGACGAACACATGGATAAGCGGGGACATGATAGAGAGCAAATTTATGAGGAATCGCCTCTCTTTCATGCAACGTTTTAGCCAACCAATGCGTTTGAACCCCCTCAATGGGATGTGTATGGCCTGAATCCATGATGACTAAACTTAAATATTTTCCAAAATCGATAGCGTGATACCCTGGAAGGCCGAATAAGGCGTAGTAAAAAGGAGCGTCGACAGGATTTTGATTGAATCCACCGTCAACATCATGATTTCCGATGCCTGGCACAATGGGGATCAAACACCCATCTTGTGTCACCATGGTTTTTTCCCATGCTGATAACCATTCAATCCAACGCATATTACGTGTCGTATTCGAATAAGCGATATCACCACCAATCAGTGCAAAACAAGGATTAAGAGCTGCTGCTTGTCGATTGGTCTCAATCACATACTCAATGCCATCGTGATAAACATCTCCCCCTGCCACAAAGTGAATCGGCTTTTCTAGATCTGCAGGCATTGTTTTAAACTGGTAAGTCTTTCCTTCCTCACTAAACTTAAAACAATAAATGGTATCAGGACTCAATTGCGTTAGCTCAGTGCGATGAATCAAATAAGGGAAGTGCAGCGGCATTTTAGCATGCGAACCTGCCTTGGATTGCCACTTCGTTTGATCATCCTTTTGGCAAAAGTGAAGTTCATCTTTTATTTCTTCTAAGTTAGTGATCCATTGAATTGTCATAGTGGTCAGAGGATCTCCACTCCATGTCAAATAAACACAAATGGGATTGACACCTTCCAAATGAATGAAAACGGATAAAAAGAAAATAAAAAAAGAGAGAATAGAAGAACGCATGTGCATAAGATTAATTTAAGGCCTCCAAAAATGGAGGCCTTATTGATTTACTGTTGTTTGGCATCGATTAATTTTTCTGTCAGCTTTTCAAGAAGCCGAGCATTTCTTTCCAAAAATTCTTTCAGTTCAGCGGGATCCATTTCTTTTTGCGATAGCAACGCCATTTCATAGATCTGCTTGACTAAATCCCCTGTCAATTCAGGTTGGATTTGATCCAATTTTTGCACAAGTGAGACAAACGGACTGTTTGTGTTGATCACAAGCTTGCGCTTATCCATAAGACCTTTTACACGAGAGGCATCTTTTGGATCCAAGCTGCGCATATAATCGCGCATTCGCCGTTGTTGTTCATCGATTACAACCACACCAGGTACCGATTCCGCTGCTAAACTTTTCGCTTCAACTTCCACATTTTCATTCTCCAGCTTGGAACGTACAAAGTCTGCGATTTTTCCAGCTTCTGTTCTGCCTTCCGCATCTAAAAGTGTCTTCTCTTTTTCTTTATCAAGGATACTTTCGTCGATATCCGAATCGACTCGCTTAAAGACAACGGGAGTCAGCTTTCTTTCTAAAAATTGAATGAGATAAGGATCAAAAGGACTATTGGCAACTAAAATTTCAATCCCTTGTTTGTGATAAACTTCTGCAAAGTGGGAAAGATGTTCACCATCTATCGTATAGAACACCTTGTCTTTAATCTTGCTTTCATTACGTTCAAGATATTCCTCAACAGTGATCCACTCCCCATTGACATTCTTCCATACAAGGAAGCTTTTGGCTTTATCATAAAATTTTTCGTCTTCCAATATTCCAAGCTTGACAACTTGACCTACATCGGACCAGCACTCTAAAAAGCGTTCTCTTTCAGTACGATACAAGGTGGCTAAGCTATCTGCCACTTTTTTGGAAATGTGATTGCCCAACTGTCTAACTGTTCGGTCCATTTGCAAATAGCTTCTTGATACGTTCAATGGAATATCCGGACTATCAATGACGCCTCTTAAAGCCATGAGGTAATTTGGAATCACATCTTTACAATTATCTGATACAAAAACGCGGTTGCAAAATAGCTTCACGGTGTTTTTGCTGATATCAAAATCGCGATTAAGCTTAGGGAAATAGAGAATTCCTTTTAAATGGAAAGGATAATCCACATTTAAATGCACCCAGAATAGCGGATCTGGATCCATGGGGTAAAGATGACGATAAAAACGGAGATAATCTTCTGAAGTGCATTCTGAAGGAGATTTAATCCAAAGGGGCTCTTCATGGTTAATATGGGAATCTTCCAAATAGACAGGATAAGGAAGGAATGAGCAATAATGATTCAGGATTTGACGTATGCGTGCAGGATCTAAAAATTCTTCACTGTCTTTATCCACATACAAAATCACTTCAGTTCCACGCTTCGTTCGTGTCCCCACTTCCAGCTCATATTGAGCAGAACCATCGCAAATCCAACGCACAGGCTCAGCACCTTCTTTGTATGAAAGGGTATTGATTTCGACTTTGCTAGCGACCATGTACGCAGAATAGAATCCTAAGCCGAAATGCCCAATAAATTGATCGGTTTCATTATGAGACTTGTATTTTTCCATGAATTCTTCAGCACTGGAAAAGGCGATTTGTGCAATGTATTTTTGCACTTCCTCAGCATCCATTCCAATTCCATTATCGCTAAAAGTCAGTGTTTTGTTTTCTTTATCAATGTGAATTTCAATCCTAAAAGGATCATCGGAACTGGCTGACAATTCCCCTTTATCCTGCAAAATTTTGACTTTATGAATTGCGTCGCATGCATTCGAAACAAGTTCGCGAATAAAGATATCTTTATCTGAATAGAGCCATCTTTTGATAATGGGAAGAATATTTTCGCTGTGGATCTCTAAAGTTTTAGTGACCATGATCATCGACCTTATTTTTTAATAATTTTGTTATGAAATTTGGTTTCACCACAAAAGAAAAACTGCGGGAAAAAATCATATTAATCCATCAACGACTTTAAATAAAGACTCTGATCCTCTTCCTCTTAACTTGGTTAAAATGAAATGAGTGCACACAAAATGACCTTGTCAAAAAATAGAATTAATCTTATTATCTTTTGTGTTCAAAGAATCTTAGCTAAATAAATTAACATTGAGCGGCGCATGCAAATCGCATTTATTTCCATTCTTGCCTTTTTCTCTTTAATCTTTTCCGGTACACCATTACAGGCAAAGCCGACGGTCCTTGTTACAATTGCCCCGCATAAGTTTTTTGCTGAAAAGATTGCTGGAGATACCGTTGATGTACAGCTCATGATTCCAGCTGGTGCGGATGCACATACCTACGAACCGACTCCGAGACAAGTGATGTCTGCAAGCACGGCTGATATTTGGTTTTTTATCGGGGAAGCTTTTGAATCTCGTGCCAAAAATGCGCTTTTAACACATAAGCCTTCTCTTTTACTCGTTGATATGCGACAAGGTGTGGAAATGATCTCTGCGACCTCCCATTGTGAACACCATCACGGTTGCTGCCATGCGTCAGGTGAAGATTTACACTTTTGGTTAAGCCCCAAGGAAGCGCAACAGCAAGCCAAAACAATCGCAAGTGCTCTCATTGAAAAGTACCCTGCAAACACAGAATTTTATAAACAGAATCTTTTGCAATTTTTAGAAGAACTAGATGCCTTGGACGTTAAGGTACGTGAAATTCTAAAAGATTCTAAAAATTCGGTGATCATGGTCGCGCACCCTGCTTATGCATATTTTGCTCGAGACTACCAACTGATTCAACTTCCTATCGAATTTGAAGGGAAAGACCCTAGCCCGCAACAGCTGACCAAAGTGATCGCTAGAGCACGCAAAGAAAATATTAAAACGGTTTTCTCTCAAGTGCAATACCCTAATAAAGTCGCGCAATTGATTGCGAATGAAGTAAATGCCCGCGTTGTAATCTTAGATCCCTATGCAGAAGATTACCTCTGCAATGTAGAACTCATTGCGCGCCATTTTGCTGAAAATTAACGATAATTAAAAATTCGTTTTAAAGGATTTCAAAGTTATATGCCCCCTGCAATTAAAGTGACAAACCTTTCCTTTTATTACCAGAGTGTTGGCATACTCAATAATTGCTCTTTTGAAATTAATGCAAACGAATTTATTGGGGTTATTGGCCCCAATGGTGGCGGCAAAACAACTCTTTTAAAGCTGCTCATGGGCTTTTTAAAGCCTTCTTCAGGAAATATTGAAATTTTCGGGACACCTCCGGGCAACAAATCGCATCATCTCGCTTATGTTCCCCAAACAGTCCGCTTTGACCCTCAATTCCCGATCTCCGTTTTTGAAGTTGTCTTGTCGGGGCGTCTAGCTTACCTGCCTTGGCATGGTCGCTATACACAAGAAGATAAAAAATTAGCGGTTGAGGCGCTTGAACGTGTAGGTATTTCGACATCTCTTTATAAGCAGGCTTATGGAAAATTATCGGGAGGACAAGCCCAAAGAGTTTTAATTGCACGCGCGCTTGTCTCACACCCCAAAATTTTATTTCTGGATGAACCAACTGCTAGCGTTGACGTACACGCCGAGTCGGATATCTTTAATTTATTGAGTGAGCTGAAAGGCTCCATGATGATCTTAATGGTGACTCACAATCTTAAAGTTGCGATCAGTCAGGTTCAACGTGTTTTATGTGTGCAAGGTTCTGTTCTTTCTCTCAAACCAGCGGAAGTTTGTGAACATTTTGGTATTGGCCTCTATCATACACCCTTGATTAACTTAAAATAAGATATGTCTTTTTTTGATGCTCTCATGACTAATTCTTTGCTCTTATCTGCCCTACTTGCAGGTTTAGCAGCTTCTATTGTAAGCGGCATCATCGGCTCATATGTTGTTGTCAAACGAATTGTATTTATCAGTGGTAGTATCTCCCATTCTGTTTTAAGCGGAATTGGTTTTTGCCTTTGGTTGCAACGCTCACAAGGAATCACATGGGCATCCCCTTTGATGGGGGCTTTGGTTGCTGCAGTCCTTTCAGCCTTAATAATAGGCTGGATCCATTTACACTATCGGCAAAGAGAAGATTCCGTCATCGCCGCCATATGGGCGATTGGAATGGCCGTGGGGATTCTTTTTATTTCCCAAACGCCAGGATTTAATGTTGAATTAACGAACTTTTTGATTGGTAACATCCTTTGGGTTTCCAACACAGACCTTTATATTCTATTTGGATTAGACCTTGTCGTTTTAGTGGCTGTTCTTTTCTTTCACACCCGCTTTCTTGTGATTTGTTTTGACGAAGAACAGGCCCAATTGCAAGGACTCCCTGTTAATTTTCTTTATATTCTTCTTCTGATTTTAACCGCGATTTCCATTGTTTTGCTCATCGAAGTTGTAGGCGTTATTTTAGTTTTAACCATGCTTACAGTCCCAGCCTCCATTGCCAATCTGCTCACTTCACGACTCTCCCATATGATGTCAATTGCCGTGCTATTAAGCATTCTATTTTGCCTCGTTGGGACAGGTGCAGCATTTCATCTTGACTGGCCAGCTGGCGCCTCGATCGCGTTAGTCGCGGGAGTCACTTACATGATTGCCCTATTTCTTTTCCCGCTTACTTCTCGCCCCTTAAAATTAAAAGTTAAAAGCCCTGCTTTAACCTAATATGAAAATCATCATTTATTTAATCACAACTTTCGGCTGTTTTTTATTGCATACTCAAGGAAATACCGTGCAATTGCCTCCCGATTTGCCGCATCTTTATTTTGCTTATGGGTCTAACGTTAGTTATGACTTTCTTAAAGAGCGACTAAAAAATGGGAGCTGGGTAGATGAATGGCACAAAGATGGTGAATTGGAAGGGAAAGCCCCGATTGATCTAGGAGCATACGAGCTAAATGATTATGAATTTAGCTATTCTCTCGACACAACTCCATTTGGTGAAAGTGGAACGGCAGGTAATATTGCTCCAAAAGAAGGGGCTAAAGTTTACGGAGCAGTGTATTGCCTTTCTGATGCTCAATTAGCTGAATTAGATATTGGTGAAGATGCTCCTGAAGCATATGCAAGAGTCGCAGTGAAAGTGCAAAGATGTGCAACGCAAGCTTTTAAAAATCTGCAAGCTCCTGAGTCGTTAATCGTATGGGCTTACGTCGGCAACCCTAAACATGTCACACAAGAAGAAAATCCCGATCTCGAATATGTACGGCGCCTTGTAGAATCTGCTTTTGAGCGGTTATTTCCTTCTGAATACATCGATCAATACCTCGACACGTATTCTTATAAACTCTTAGAGCAAGCTGGGTAAAACAACACTTCCCTGCTAAACGTATTTGCCTATGGTTAGGGACTCTCTTATACGTCGGTCATAACCACTTTAGCTCGAAATACAGATGATGAGAAACCTCCAAAATGAATTTCTTAAAACATCCGGAGAAATATTTGAAGAAGCTTTCCCCCCCCCCCGGTTTTAAAAGTCATGGCGAATCACGACACTTATACTTTTCTCTAAATCACCTTATGTCTAAGTCTCATTTTTCCAATATTATTCATTGGTTCCAAATCCCCTGAGATATGATCAAAAGTTGTGTATGAGATGAAAAAAAGAGAGCGCATCCTTAAAATGTTTTTTACCACAAAAACTAAATGGGAGTGCGCTCGTGGAAGATTTTCGCTTTTCTTCAGAAAAAATGCCATCAACAAATGAACAAAATAATCCTCTCGAAGAAATTCTTCGTAAAGGGGCTCAAAAATTGTTACAGCAAGCTATTGAATTTGAAGTACAAGA
>NZ_JBFWIR010000053.1:0-23065 GCF_050255895.1 Parachlamydia sp. | reverse complement strand
TGATAAAATCGGCTATTGGCATGTCTTGCACTCCTGTTCGTTTGGTCACAAACAGTGTGCCTCTTGACATGTCTTTTTTTCAATTTTTCATGTGCAGTTTTCCGTTAGGAAAACTTGCACATCGCGTTATCTATAATTTTCATACAGCGTTCCATTAACGCATTAATTTCTTGTTTTTTTGCAAATTCTTCTTCAGCAGGAAAACTTTGTTGAGGAGCAGCGTATAATTGATTCTTAAAAAATAAATGTTTAATGATGATTTTTTTTGCTAATTTTCGACTTGATTCGTATTCCCTGTTTGAATAAACCATGGTGTAAAGATCATCCCATTTTTTTTCTTCGATTGTAGAGAGAAAATCTGAATCTTGAATGTATGTTTCCACATAATCCATGAGGTCATTAATTTGATAAAAACAGGCAAATTGGTTTATTTCGTATAGTTCTTCGATGCTATTTATGTTTTTTTTGAAAAAGTTAACAATTATATTATTTTGTATATTTCCTTTTAAATACGCTAAAAACGTTAATATCGTGTGAAATGACTTTTCTGAAATCGAAATTTTTATAGGGCTTGTACAACTAAAAACTTCTTCTAGGTGAGGCCAGCGATTAAATAAATCAAGAGAAACTTGATGTTTCATCTCGTCAGAACAAATAAACGTAATTTCCTTACTTGGTAGAGAATATAAATGTGGTTGATAAAATTTCGGGGTAGATAGAGAAAATGGAGCTTCCATGTGAGCGGCCTCAAATGTGAAAAAAAAAGTTGATTTATCGACAAATGGCTTCCGATCAGAAGTAAGCTATCTTTGTTAGAAAGATAGGAGGAGTCGCAATGCTGTTACCTTGTGCAACAGAGATGCGAATATGGGAATGGAAATAGGGATGAACTTATTTTAAGTAATTGATCGTTAGTCGGTTCCATTATTTTCCTGTGGTGCGGTGTAGTCGTTATAAATCGAACATTAACGATATTGACTTTTTTTGAAAATAGGGGAAAATAAAAACCCTAGCCTATTGCAGACAATAGGCTAGGGTTTCAAGGTTATTTGCCAGAGACAGACAACTTGCTATTAATTTTTTTCACACCTTCGATTTGTTTAACAATCGATTCGATTTTGTTTTTGTCGCTTTCATTTGCAACATTTCCAATCAAAGTAACCTCCCCGTCAGTGACAGAAATTTGGATACTTTTACCTTTGTCTGAAATGGTTTTATCGTTCATGATTCCCCAGCGGACTTTTTGAACGATATCATCATCAACAAGAGCCCCTGTATGGGTGCGAACATCAGCTTCTGTTAAAGTGTTGTGATAAGGATTTGCGTGGCGATAATTGCTGCTGGATGTGTTCTGTGTGTTGTAGTTATTAGGAGTGCTTGAGCTTGATGGATTGACAGTGGAGGCTGGATTTGAGGGGGTTGCATTTTCTTGAATCGTATTTTGACGAATCGAGTTTTGCGATGAGCCTGGTTGGCTCACGGAACCTTTACCAGGAGGATTTGTTGAGGGTCTTCCTGGAGGGTTAACTGTAGGTGGATTTGTTTGTGATGGAGTTGAAACAGAGCCTGGTGGGCGATCTGTGTATTCAAAAGCATTCAAGACAGATGTCGTTGCTAGGAATGTAATTCCCGTCATAATGATTTTGTTTAAATTTTTCATATTTTCACCTCTATTTTGAATAATTATTCAAGCTTGAAAATTTTTCAATCAGATGTATTATTTTTATTTTATGTTAATTAATTTAGAGGAAAGTAATATATAAGTCTTGTGTGCTTATAGTTTCACATTAATTAAAAGGAAAAATAAATTCAATATTTTTGACAAATTTTTACTTTATTTCAATGAGGATAATCTTTACCTCGTGTGCCTTTCCATCATCGACCAGTGAAATCTCCGATTCTTGCGATAAAACTCCATCTATTTCAATACGCAAATTGTAATATTTTAAGTGAGAGGGGTTTTCGATTATAATGGTGTAATGGGTTGTCTTATAACGATAGTAGATCTTGTAACTTTCCCAGGTTGTTGGCATGCATGGTTGAATGGTGAGCTTATCACCTCTTAATTTAAAGCCGAGCATCTCTTCCAGCCAAATCCTGTACATCCATCCACAAGATCCTGTATACCAACTCCATCCGCCTCTTCCAATCTGGTTTTCCAAAAAGTAGACATCTCCAGCTAATACGTAGGGTTCTGCTTTATAGCGATTTGCGTCTTCGGCAGTGGGTGTATGTGTGATCGGATGCATTAAGCGAAGAATTTTGGCCGCTTTATCAGCTTCTCCCATTCGCGCAAAAGCAAGCGGAACCCATAAAGAGCCATGCGTGTACTGTCCTCCATTTTCTCGAACTCCAGGAGGATATCCTTTAATATAGCCGGGATCTAAGGGGGTTTTATCAAACGGAGGAGTCAATAGCAGCACTAAGCGTTCTTTTTCACGTACCAAATGCTCTTCGACTGCTAACATGGCTTGCGAGATCCTCTCAGTTTGACCTGCACCACTAATCACAGCCCATGCTTGAGGAAGGCAATCAATCTGATCCTCTTCGTTTTGTTGGGAACCTAATGGGGTGCCGTCATCAAAATAGGCGCGTCTATACCAGTTTCCATCCCATGCTTGAGCTTCGACTGTTTCAGCTAATCGTTCGGCTTGAGTCGTAAAGCTTTCTGCTGTTGATTCTTGCCCAATCTGGGTTAAAATTTCTGCAAAATCATTTAAAACATGGATGAGAAACCATGCTAACCAGACGCTTTCACCTTTTCCGTAAATTCCGACGCGATTCATTCCATCATTCCAGTCTCCACCACCAATAAGAGGGAGACCATGAGGTCCTGCTGTGATTCCTTTGAGGATAGCTCTTCGACAATGCTCAAAAAGTGTCCCTGTTTCTTCGGAAACTTCCGGAACAAAATAAGCTTCATGTTGATCAGGAGCAAGGATTTCTCCCTTTAAAAACGGAATGACTTCATCTAGGATCGAGAGATCTTTTGTCACACGGATATATTGGGCCGTCACAAACGGTAACCAAAGAAGATCATCTGTAATGCGCGTGCGTACACCACCGTTTGCAGGAGGGTGCCACCAATGTTGCACATCTCCTTCTATAAATTGATGGGCGGCCGCACGCAAAATTTGTTGCTTGGCAATCTGTGGATCCGTATTAAGCAGGGCCATCACATCTTGCAACTGATCACGAAAACCGTAGGCTCCACTCGATTGATAAAAAGCGGATCGGCCCCAAATACGACAGCTTAAGTTTTGATAAAGCAGCCACCGATTGAGAGTAAAATTAAGAAATAATTCGGGTGTTTCCACTTGGACTTGACCCAACAGATGATCCCAGTAATTTTGTGTTTTGACAAAGGTGTTATCTATCCAATTTTGATCGCGACATTTTAGGATAAGATCTCGCGCACTTTGTGTATTAGGAGCATATCCAATAAAGAAGAAAAGCTCTTTTTCTTCTCCTGGGGCCAGTTCGACCATCACTTGCAAGGCTGCGCAAGGATCGACTGCAGCTCCACAAAAGCCCGATAGTCCTTTTCGCTTCAATGCAGCTGGATCGGATGCCAAGTGGTTGCGTCCTAAAAATTCGGTACGATTGGCTGTAAATGAATTGGCGATAGGTGTGCAGCTAGCAAATGCGACATGAGAGCCATAGTCATTGTTATAGTGATTATAAGCCAAGAGGGCTTGGGTTTCCGGATCCCATTCTGTGAGAATGTGCATTTGCGTTTCTTCTCGTGTTGTGCCAAGTACCCATGTTGTAAATGAAGTGACACTGAGAAAACGTTTGTGGGACGAGTGATTGGAAAGTTTTAGCCTCTGGATTCGAACAGGATGGCCTCCATCAGAGTCAACAGGCACAAAGACGAGAAGATCTTGTTCGATTCCATGGCTATTATGTTCAAATCGGGTATAGCCTTGCCCATGGCGAATTCGATAAGCATCTAGCTCGCGAATGGGTGAGGGTGTGGGGGTCCAAAAAGTTCCCAATTGCTCATCGCGAATATAGAGCGTATCTGCGATTGGATCAAGCACCGGATCGTTTGACCAAGGAGTCAATCGATTGGTTTGGCTATTCCCATACCAGCTACTTCCCAGTCCAGTTTCTGAAACCAGTGTTCCAAATTGAGAATTGGCCATCACATTTATCCAGGGCATAGGCGTCACTGTGCCAGGTCCTAGGTAAATAACATATTCGCGTCCATCCGGAGTAAAGCCGCCTAAACCGTTGAAATAAGGGAGCTCAATAAAGGGAAGTGGACGAGAGGGCTCCTCGTGTACATGCTGATTTGGCACTAAGCGCGGGACTGTTAAAGGGAGTGGTGCGGGTGAGACAAGCTGTTGTCTAAGTGAGCCGCGAGCAGCGATCAGGTTAACACGTGCAACAGAGAGAAGCAGAATTAGCTCGTCTTCTGGGAATGTATCGCTAGCACGTAAAAAGACCCCACCTGGTTGATCGACGTCAGCGTGATAAATTTGTGACCGAATCAATATTTTTAATCTTTCAAGAAGGGGGCTTGCATAACTTGTGGCTTCTTCGCATAAAATGACTAGATCTACTTTAAGTCCACGCAGACGCCAAAAAGCATGGGCTGTTAAGGCTTGCTTGACTAAGTCAATTTCGTGGACATCATCGATTGAGATGACGACAATAGGAAGATCGCCAGAAATACCATGTGCCCATAAGTGCGATTGTCCTAAGATATTTTTGCGCAACCGATCTATAGGAGGACGCAATTGAGCGTGTGGATATAAAATGCGGCCAGCCAATTTTTGAAAGAGTTGCGTATCTTCTTGGTGAATACGTAAATGGCGCAACTCCAACTGGGCATGTGTCCAAGCCATTTCAAAGGCACGATGCGTCGAGCTGAGATTGCTGTATTTTTTGATTAATTCAATGACAGCTTCACGGGTATTGGCCACAACTGTAATAAAAGAGACTTGAACACGTTGAGAGGGCTCTAAAAAGACGCGAGCTCTTAAGCTGAAAATAGGATCTAGAACGGTCCCAACCGTATTTGAAAGATTTCCCTCTAAAGCTTCTGGTCTTTGCAAATGTTTTCCTCGTCCAATAAAACGGCACCTATCAGTTTCATATTGCACCGTATCGTTCATTAAATGGCTGCAGACAACGAGATGTCCCATCCAGATGGGCGGGTCATCCGTTGATCGAAGGCGTCTAAAGGCAATGATGGCTGAAAGCTCGGGCAAAGCTTCTGTTTGAATAAATAGCTTATTAAAAGCTGGATGTGAACGATCTGAGGCATGAGGAGCTAAAACGAGTTCCATGTAACTCGTCAGTTCAATTTGACGAGATTTAGAGGAAAAATTGGCTAAGGTAATTAAGCGAACTTCAGCAGGATCTTCGGGGGAGATAGCAATTTCAGTGAGCGTGCCTATATTGTGATCTCTGCGTTGGATGCGCACCACATCTGGTTTAAAATTAACTGAATAGCTTTGCCCAGGTACATCTGTCGGATGGAACGCTGTTGACCACATCGCGCCTGTATCCATATCTTTGATATAGCAAAAATATCCCCAGGAATCTGTCGTGATATCTGAACGCCATCGGGTTAAATCAAAGTCTCTCCAACGGCTATATCCTCCTCCAGAGTTAGTAAACATGACAGAATATTCATTATTTGAAAGAAGATTAACTTTGGGGGTGACACTATGCGGACTCTCAGTGACTCCCATAATTGGTTTTGTAGAAATGGGTTTGAGTCTTGAAATTGGGATTTCTGCGCGATATCCTTTTTTGGTAATCATTGGATTGACAGGCGGATTTTCGTAAAGAAGCGACTCAACGCCCATAATGTAGGGATTTGCATGAAAACGATCGGGGATAATGTCTTGATTCAGCAAATTGTTGATGGCGATAAAAGACATCGATTGATGGTGTGCCATATATGCATATACAATAACACCTCGTTCTCCTTGTGGTCCATGCTGACGCGAAAAGTCTATGGATTCATAATATCCATAAGTGCTAAGCAATCTAAAATCTTTATTTCTCATGATTTCAAAATTCTGGATAGCGGAGAGTGGATCAACGCTTAAGGCAAGTCCTGTGGAGTATGGGCTTACCACTAGATCTTCTTCGAGGTTTCTTTTAAATCCTAATCCCGGCACCCCAAAGCTGCGATATTGGTAGGTTTTGCGTGAATCAATATCGCTAAAAGCAGATTCTGAAATTCCCCAAGGAATTCCTCTTTTTTTGCCATAGTGAATTTGGCATGCCACTGCAGCTTTGCAGCCTTCTCCTAAAAGTGAATGGGGATAGTATTTATTGAAGAGAAGAGGCATCAAATATTCAAACATCGTGCCACCCCAAGAGAGCAGGACGCGAACTCCATCAACAAGGCCATAAGGTCTGCCTAGTGCCCACCAGTGTTCGAGTGGGATATCTCCCTTGGCAATAGACACTAAGCTGGCTATGCGAGCTTCACTAGCCAATAGGTCATAGTAGGAAGAATCGAGCTTGCAATCGTCAACATGATAACCTATTGTGAAAAGCTTTCTTTCGCGGTTGTACAAGAAGCCCATGTTCATATTACGAGACAGCGCTTCTAGGTCAGTTAAGATTTCGCGGGCAACTTCTAATTTTTCCCCCGCCAGCCACTGACTTGTCTGCATACTTTCATGTAGTTTTTTTAGCCATTCGTGGTGCTCTTTAGAGAGATTTTGATTTTGTTTCAAAATTTTGACAAAATTTTGCAGCTCTTCAGGAAAATCGCCAGAGGCTAATGATTGTAAAGATGGTACAGCCTTTAAGCTATTTTGACGCCATTCAGGAGCTTCAGGATGAATGAGCACCAATTGTTCTTCAGAGGGTTCATTCAAAACATCCACCCAATTGAAGTAACGTTTGCTAATGGAATCCCATTCTGTTAGTTGTTTCTCTATTTGATTAAACCAATAAACCGATTCAGGTTGCGCTGGATTTTGTTTTTCTCGCATTTGTTGAAGCAAATCTAATGCAGCTTGGATAGTTTGTCTAATAGAGGATAAATCGGATAAGTCTTTGTCTAATAGATTTCTAAAAGGAATAACTTCAACGGCTTCATTTTCTAAGCTTAAGAGTTCATAATTATCTTTTATTCCCTCAAAGAGAGAGGTTGGCAAAAGAGGCGCTGAAAGAAGCTCTAAGACGCCTTGTTCAATCGTCCATAGGCAAGCTAAGAAGTTTCCGCTATCAACAGAAGAAACGTATCGAGGATATAAGGGCTGTGAAGTTTGTGTGTCATACCAATTCAAAAGATGCCCTTCATATTGCTCAAGCTTATTGATATTCAGTAGAGTAGAAGAAAGGCGATCTAACACTTGATCAAAAGTTAAGTACTTTAAATCGTAGGCACTTAAAACAGCAACCATCCACAATCCAATATTTGTGGGAGATGTTCTTTGAGCAACTTCAACAGACAAGGCGGCTTGATAGTTATCTGGAGGTAGCCAATGTGTTTGCGGTCCCACAAAATCATCAAAATAACGCCAAGTTTTGCGGGCGATATGGCGGAGAAACGTTTGTTGCGAATGCGTCAGTCTGCGTCCTTTTTCAAAATGGATCGATTTATCCAAAATAGCGACAATTCCTGGACTGAGCATCCAGAGAAGGCCGAAGGGTAAAGCGACAAAAAAAGCGGATGGGTGTATCCAAAATGTTGCCACCAAAACGATGAGTGACAATAAAGAAAAAATGGATAATTTCCACAAAAAACGGCGATGGGCAGAAGGAGCGGCATGGTTGTTGACAGACCACTCCAATAAATGCCGATGTGAAAAATGGCGTCGATAAAAAACTCTTAGGCAGGCATCGAGTGAGAGATAAGCCTGATAGGGAAGCAGAGTTAGATTGATCAAACAACGTACAAGGGCATTTCCCAACTCTCTAACGGTTAGTTTAAAAGACAGCAAAAAGCTTTTAAGTTTGCATAGACAAAGCGAAATAGCAGGAACGAAGAGCACGATTGTGGAAAGTGCTGTCCAAAGACCTGGTTGCACTGAAAAAAGCCATGCACACACAAGCAATAAAACAATGCAAACGGGAACTAATGAACGACGCAAATTGTCTAAAATTTTCCAACGGTTAATGGCAGATAAAATGTTTTTCTTTTTTTGCACCGTTGCGTCTGGAACCCATGACCATAGCCAATCGATGATTTGCCAGTCTCCTCGAATCCAGCGATGTTGACGTTTTGTCCAGCTGAAATAATTAGAAGGAAAAGAGTCATAAAGAATAATATCGCTGGCAAATGCTACACGCACATACGCACCTTCCAGCAAATCATGGCTTAGTACATGCTCGTCCGGAAAACGGTCTTTTAAAAGTTTATGAAAGGCCTGCACATCATAAATGCCTTTACCGTGATAACTGCCTTCATGCAGTAGATCCTGGTATACGTCAGAAACGGCTTGTGTGTAGGGATCGGCGGCTGTTGCTTCGGCAAAGATATGGGAAAAAACCGTCTCATTCAAATGAGATAAATTGGTTGCGACACGTGGTTGTATGAGTGTATATCCTCGTAAAATTGTCCCTGTATCAGAGAGCTTCACAACATTTAATGGATGAGAAATTGTTTCGATCAGTTGCTTGGCTTTTTCTTTTGGAAGTTGAGTGTCTGCATCGAGGGTAATCACATAGCGGGTGTTTGTCAAAGCTTCTCGGGATCCAGTGAGCAGGATATTTTCAGGCAGTGCATCCCCGATAAGATATCGATTCAGCCATTCCAGTTTTCCTCTCTTGCGCTCACCCCCAATCCAAGCATGCTCACTTTCACTCCAGATACGTTGCCTGCTAAAGAGAAAAAATTTGCCTTTCCCATATTTATTTTCGAGGTGTTCCATTCCTTTTAAACAGCATTCCATTATCACATCATCTTCGGGAAGGTATCTTTCAGGAGCATCTGCTAGGTCAACGAATAAACCATAGTGCAACATCGGATCTGAGTTTGCTAAATAATTCACTTCCAGATGCATGAAATGATCTTGAATTTCCTTGGAAGAAGTGACTTTAATGGGAACGATCACCAGTGTTTTATATTTTTCCGGAATCCCGATATCATAAGACATTTTGGGTAATACAAAAGGATCTAGAATAAGACTGAAGAGACTATTGATGAATTGGATGCTCATTTCACTAATGGGGATCAGGGCGAGTAAGGCAAATAAGCTGGATTGCGTCAGCGTTGCACCTGCCCGTTGCGAAAGATAGATCAAACCAGCTTCCACCAACAGGGTAAATAAACCTAAAGCACTCAAATAAGAGCCGGTCGGATGCTTTTTTAAGAAGCGTCTAATTTTTTGTGCAAAAGGTTTATGATAATGGATTTCGTCTTCAATAATGTCTCGTCCCTTATCCACGAGGTAGTATCCTACGTGTCGGGTCACATCTTCTTTTCCATTTTCCGCCAATTCCAAAATGCGTGTGGCAATCGCACTTTCAGAAAAACTAGAGTGGCGTGCAAGCATTTCAATGATGTGACGATAATTATCGCGCGTATTAAAACTCATCACGGAGTAAACATCGAGAGGATCACGACTTAATATGGCGTCAATCGGACTTAAAGTCTCAAATATGCTCTGCCAAGAAAATTGAGAAAGTGTAATGAGGCTCACAATCGAATTAGAAAGTGCGACATCTTCCTGTGTTTTTTTGATTTGCTCTTGCTGAATAAGCTCAGTTAAGGGCTCTGAATACAAACTTTGCAGCCATTTTTTTACTGTGGGAATAATTTTTTCTTCGTCGTATAAGTGATCGAGCAATTCTTCGGAAAATAAAAGAGATGGCTGTGGATATTCTTTTTCAAGATCTTTTAAAAGGCTATTTAATCGACTAGGATCATTTCGAGAAACGCTCAAAAGTCTGTTTCCCCAAAAACTTGCCAGTTCACTTTCTCTTAGATACTTTTCTGTATTTAATGCAAGAGCATGAAGGCATTCGATGAGTCGTAGCCTGAGCATTAAAGGAACTGCCCAAAGCTCTCCAATTGAAAGTGGTTGCACTTTTTGAAAACTGGTTAAGAAGGCAATGATATTCTCTCGTGTCAATCGATTTCCTGTATGGCAGATAAGTTCTTGAGCAACAGCATAAACGCGTGGAAAGCTCTTTAGCGGCCCTTCAAGAAGAACAGGAAGTTTTTGATAATATTTTTTAGGGAAATTGCGTTGAATTTCTTCAATTGTTCCCTGAATCACGTGGTTATTGTCTAATAGCCATTCTGCAGAGGTATTAATGGGTTGTTCTGCCGCCTCAATTAACGATAGATTATTTCGAATATTGCGAAGCGTTTGCGCACTTGCTTTAAGTTGAATTAAAAGTGGAAAATGGTGAGTTTTTAGAGTTGATACGTTGCCTATCGACTGTGCAAAATGAGCCGCAATGTCTTCTAAACTATGCGTACTTAATGGCTCAAGCGTGCAACTGAGAGTTTTGATTTGTTCATGCTTAGGTTCTGGCTGTAATAGAAAAGAAAGGGGATGCCCACTTTCAACATGTCGTAAAATAGAAAGTGCGACCGAAATATCTTTTGGTTTGACTTGTGAAATAATTAAAATTTCATTTTTTAACACACAATTATTAAAATGTGCCAAAACTTGTTTATCTATTCCTTTAAATAAATAAGCTTTTTTCCAAACTAGAACTCCTAGAGTGACCCCAACAATCAACGTATTAATGAAAAATAATGAGGATGTATAAAAAGTTAAAAAAAGAAATAACGCAAAAAGTAATGCTAGAACAAATATCCCCAAATAAAAGAAAATGGGAGGGAACGTTTGGATGGTGAACTTTCCATCCTTAGTGTGATGAATAGCCGCACTACGTCTAAATCCTTCTCTTGCAAGGCTTTTTAAAACGGTACTAGCCGTATGAGGATTTTGATAAAACGCTAAAGCAATATTCCATTGTTCCATGAATTAATCCCCTTTCTGCTTTAATTTTGTAATAGAAAATAATACTAATTTAATCAATCAATATAATTTTTTTTCTTGGAAAAATTGTGCTAACGATTTAATTGTTCTTTTAAAGAACATAACAATCAGAGTGGAAGGATTTTTTTTTGAGGCGAGGTTTTCAAATCCTGATTCTGATTAAAAAGGAGATGAAAATGGAAATTTTAAAATGGGCGATTCTTACCATTTTTTTTATGTCTGTCACTGTCGGCCTGGGGGTTTTATTTTTCCCCCGATTTTCGGGCCAATCCCCTAAGCAAATTATCCAAGATATTGCAGCTCAAGCTGATATTCAAATTAATGGAACACGACCCTGGGATATTCGTGTTCACAATGAAGAATTTTATACACGTGTGCTGCGCGATGGGTCTTTGGGTTTTGGAGAAGCCTATCAAGAAAAAATGTGGGACTGCGATGCTTTAGATGTCTGTTTTACAAAGCTGATAAGGGCGAATTTGGATCAGCATGTAGCAAACTCCTGGACAATGGTTTGGGCAGCAGCTAAAGCAAAACTTTTTAATTTGCAAACCAAAAAAAAAGGCTTGGAGGTTATTGATAAACATTATCAAATAGGAAATGATCTTTACCAAAACATGCTAGATCCCACCTTAACCTACAGCTGCGGTTATTGGGCACACGCCCAAACATTAGACGAAGCCCAAAAGGCTAAATATGATCTGATATGTAAAAAATTGCATCTGCGTTCGGGAATGAAAGTCTTGGATATCGGTTGCGGTTGGGGAGGTTTTGCCAAATATGCTGCAGAAAATTATGGCGTGCATGTGACAGGAATTACTCTTTCAACAAATCAAGCTGAGTATGCTCGAGCCTTGACTAAAAACTTACCTGTTGAAATTAGAATTCAAGATTACCGCGATGTGCAAGAGACTTATGATCGTGTTTTAGAGATTGGGATGTTTGAACATGTAGGAGAGAAAAATTATCGAGAATTTATGGAAGTTGTTTATCGAAGCCTTGTTCCTGACGGTTTATTTCTTTTACATACAATTGGGTCCAATGTTAGTGCTTTAGGAACGGACCCTTGGATTGATACGTATATTTTCCCAAATGGACATCTGCCCTCAGTGGCTCAAATCGGAAAATCTGTTGAAGGTTTATTTGTGATTGAGGACCTGCATAATTTTGGGCTGGATTATGACAAAACCTTAATGGCTTGGCATCAAAATTTTACAAGAAATTGGGCGAATCTTTCAGCAAAATATGGAAAGGATTTTTATCGTCTATGGAGCTATTATCTTTTGTCTTGTGCCGGAAGTTTTCGTGCTAGAAGCATTCAACTTTGGCAAGTTGTCTTATCTAAAGATGGGATGACGGATAGATACGTTTCAATCAGATAGTGGAAGGACACACTTTTGTGTGTCCTACTTCTTAAGCTTCAAAGGTAAGCTCAATAGGGGCATTTTGAACCATTCATTCTGGCTTTGACTTGATCCGGATAGATACATCCAAGTGACATAGTAGAGGTATTTTTTACTTCCTACAGATGATCGCTTGATCCAAATGATGTGGATCGGGATTGTCAGGCTTTTAAAACTAAGGCGAAAAGGGGTGTGATACTTAAAATGATTCTCAGGAATCAAATTTTACGATTGCTTTGTCACATTATTAATTTCGTTCTATTAATCCACACGGTGAGAGATTTAAAGCAGGTTAGTAAATCTTTTCTTGATTTCTGGTATTAATTTTGTTATCTAGTGATTAAAGAATTAATTTTATTAATTAGTCCTATAGGAGGGAAAAATGTCTCATCATCACAATCATCATGATCATTGCTGTGGTTCATCTTGTGGAGATGATCACCATCACCACCATCACCATTGCGATTGCGGCCATGATTGCTGCGGCGATCATCATCACCATCACCATGTTGTTGAAAAAGATTTTGCCCATCAATTATTGGAAATAGCTGATGAAGCTTGGATGGAAATTTTAAAAGATAAGATTAAAGAGCAAATCCTATCCTCAAGTGGCGCACATTTAGATGAATTAGCAAAAATTGTGTCTGAATCCAATCGTGATCGATGGAAACATAAAATCGCAACAAATGCGGTAGTTAATGAATATCGAGAAAAATTTTCCTCATTTTTCGATAAAAAGTAATGGAGCATGGGGTCTAAGCTTGACCCCATACTTTGAAATTATTTTGCCAATTAAAATCGTTTATCTTATTCTAAGTTATTTTATGTAAATAATAATTTTTAGGATAATAAATGAAATCTCCTCTTTGCATTTTATGCTTTTTTCTATTCTTTCAATGTGCGATTCATGCTATAGAGAACTCGATTGTTCCTGTCATTGACAGATATGAGGAGCTCGGAAATCTTTCCCCACAAAAATACTCGTATCCGCAGTTTTTGGAGATTTTAGCCGCCTTACAAAAGCATAAGGAAAAACTTCGTATAGTGACTTATAATGTCTTATCTAATCGTTACGATGAAAATTTGGAAGAAGTTAACCATTGGTCTCAACGTCTACCTAAAATTGTGGGCCTTATAGAAGAAATGGATCCTGACATCTTAGGAGTTCAAGAACTCTACCCAGATCAACTCAAAGAACTACATGCCTATCTGAGAGGAGCTTATGCTTTTTATGGAAAGCCTTGTGTAGATGGAGAGATTAATGGGATTTTTTTTAGGAAGAATCGCTTTCTCGTACAAGATCGACAGGTTTGGTATTTAGATGAAAATCCTAAAGATCCAAGTACAGAAACACTCACCATGCTTAAGTTAAAAGATTTAATAACGGGAAAATTGCTTGCCATTTTCAATACCCACTTAGCTATGCAACCCATTGAAAAAAGAGAGCTTGAAGCTCGACTCATTAGCGAGCATATCCAAAAACATGCCAGTCATCTCCCTATTATTTTAACTGGGGATTTAAATACTTTTCCGAATCGCCCAGATCTAATTGATTTGCCGTTTTATGATGGCGATTATATTTTGAGTATCTTAAAGGGCAAAAAGTTTTTAAACGATGCTAAAGATATCTCTCTTCTTGGCCATCTAGGGCCGCTCGCAACGTTTACTAGCAATGGAAAAGATAGCACACCCTTTAAAGGCATAGGGTTGCCGGGGGTTTTTTTAGATCATATTATGGTTTCTAATGACATTCAAGTTTGGGTACATGCTGTGCAAGCTGGAACCGTCGAAGGGCATTTTCCATCTGATCATATGCCAGTTATTGCTGACATAGTAGTGGAATAAATTTTATTTTCAATAAAAAGGCTTCAATCTAATCTGTCTGAAATGATGGAGAAGATTGAAGCAAAATTTCTCTTCTTTTTTAAAACGACATCAGTGAAACACGATTTATAGTGAGATATCACCATGCTTAATTATTTACTGGCTCTTTTGTCTTTTTTTCTTTTATCTCAAAATTTAAATGCTTCTCAGGATCTTAAAACACATGTTCTTGTTGTAGGTGGAGCAGGATATATTGGATCACATGTGAATGAAATGCTTCATGAACAAGGTTACGAGACAGTTGTTCTTGATAATTTGAGCCAAGGCAATCGCAGGGCTGTTGAAAAAGGTGTTTTTATCGAGGGCGATATTTCCGATGCAGCACTTTTAGATCATATTTTTCAGACATATCCGATAGAGGTTGTGATGCATTTTGCAGCGTTTAAAAATGTAGGAGAATCTGTTTCAAATCCCCTTAAGTACTACAATAACAACGTTTCTGCTACTGTCACATTGTTAGAAGGCATGTTAAGAAACCATGTCAATCTATTCATTTTTTCCTCATCTGCAGCCATATTTGGTATGCCACAAGAAGATCTTGTCACAGAAACGCATCCCTGTCAGCCTATTAATCCTTATGGTCAGTCTAAATTAATGGTTGAGAAAATTTTAGAAGATCTTGGGCAAGTGGGAAATGGTTTTAAGTATTGTGCATTACGCTATTTTAATGCTGCTGGGGGAGATCCGCGAGGAAAGTTAAAAAGTTATCAAACAAAGGAATCAAATCTCATTCCCGTTGTTTTAAAAAGCCTTCTTCATCCCGAGGGAAGCGTGACAATTTTTGGAACAGATTATCCGACTCAAGATGGCACCTGTATACGCGATTATATTCACATTGAAGATTTGGGAAGTGCGCATATCCTTGCTATGGAAAAGCTTTTAGCGGGAGCTCAATCCAGTTGCTATAACTTAGGAAATGGGCGAGGTTTTAGTGTGCGGCAGGTTATTGATATGGCAGAAAAAGTAACAGGCATGCAGGTAAATGTGGTGGAAGGTGAACGCAGAGCCGGAGATCCTCCTTATTTAATCGCGAGTTCCGCAAAAGCAAAGCAAGAATTAAACTGGCATCCAAATCATGGTTCTCTAGAAGAAATTGTAAGAGATACGTGGAATGCCC
Organism: Parachlamydia sp.; assembly: GCF_050255895.1. Classification (NCBI taxonomy): domain Bacteria; kingdom Pseudomonadati; phylum Chlamydiota; class Chlamydiia; order Parachlamydiales; family Parachlamydiaceae; genus Parachlamydia; species Parachlamydia sp. Next base: position 7,727 of record NZ_JBFWIR010000053.1, on the reverse strand, counting down.
TTCAAAAGTAAAGGAAAGGAGGAGTTAACACTCCTCATTCTATGTAGTGTTTAGCAAAGAACTTACCAAGTCTTATAACTACTGCTTCTTGAGAATTCTCCATTTTCGAATAACTAGCATCGCTGAATATTCCTGACAGGAATATTAGTAAAACTAATATTCATTATCAAATTAACTAATTATTTTAGAATTACCCGTTTAGTTACCCTAATGGATGCTAAATATGTTATAGATTCAAAGAAAGGATTTTTATGAATACCACAGACAATATTAACGACTTACTGTTTGCTAATTATCACGGTTTTTCCTCATACCAAAGACAACCTCACATAAGCTCTTGGGAACCTGTTGATATAGCAAAAGATATCTCTTGTTTAAGTTCACATAAACGCTATTGCTTTATTTCCTTTACCAAGGGAGAAGAAGCGTTTTACCTTTCAAAAGAGTCTCGAATTTTTCTTGGAAAAGAAATCAATAGCCAAAACCAGCTGATGGGAATTGTCGCTACACTTCGCAAACTAGGGTTAAATTTTGTTGCCCAAATTGAAGGTGATTCTTATTACGGTCATCAAGCTTCAGAACTCGATCTAAATAAATATAAAATGAACAAAATCTATCTTCGACCTGAAGATTATACGTCGATTGCAGCGAAAGTGCATAATGTCTTTGTCAATGCTGGATCTGAAGAAATCCAAGAAGGTGCTTATAAAAAAGTCATGGCGTGGCATTCCCTCCTCCACGGATTGATGAGCAGTAAGGACATTCAAAAAATTAGTATTAATTATATCGCGATGTTGATCAAGCGTCCTTTGAAAGCAGAAGAAGAAAAGGCTTTCGAAGCACCTGAAGGGCAAGATTTTCAAGATTTATACTTAAAACGCTTAGTATTAGGGAAAAACAATTGGGTTTTCAATAATATTTCTGAACACGAATGGAAGCCAAAGAAGATATTGATCGATGAACTCGGTTATCATGAAGGAAATATCAGGTATTTTCACTACGATGGCGTAAAAATTAAGGAGATCGAAACAAAAGATCTTGAATTGAACACCTTTTTTGTTTCTAAAGGAACGTATCGTCGCGGTTTTGCGTATTCAGATGCTGAAAAGCCAGCAAAAGCATTGATGGCACATCATATTCCTTACATCGTTTGTCGTCAAAGTGGATATGATACTGCAATTTACGTATTGCCTCAGGATTATGAGAAGTTAATTTCTCTTGGAATTCAGAATTCATTTGATTTATTGAAACCCATTATAGAAAAGTTGGATGAAGGTATTGTATGGAAAATGATTGAAGAATTCCCGGCAGCCGAAGAATCCGTCATGAGCCAAAAAACATGGTTACATATGTTCTGGAATGCGCTTGAAATCGAACATAATCGTCCATTATCTCTAGAGGAAAAACAAAGATTGATACCAGCCAAAAGTTCTACGGAAGCGATGATTATTAATTTGCGTCGTGCAATTGATTCTTGTTGTAACGAAATTCTTGAAAAAACCCAAAAGATGAGTGAGATGATCAAGCAATCTCAAGAGCTATTTCAAAAAGACTCACATGCGCAGGAAATATCTACATGCCAAATGACAATAGCTGAAATCTTACAGGAAATAGATAAGAAAAGAGCATTTATGCAAGAGGCTCATCGAAAACTTGTCATCTTACGTAGTTCAAGTTAAAAAGTGATTGAATAAATGACTGTGAAGAGAATTCCAGCTCGCCAGCGATAGATGGACATTGGCATTGAGTTAAATTGATATCTTTCTAGAAATAAAGGAAAGGGGGAGTTAGTGCTCCTCCTCATTTAAGCATGATAGAATTAACTACTTCGAGACTTTTAATCAGAACAGCGCATGAAGCGGATGCTACTAAGTTCGCGCATTTTGAGGATAAAAACAAATTGCATTGGGCATCTACAGCCGTTCTTTTGGATGTCGATGTCTCTTCTGAAGCTTATTGGAAGCAAAAAATAAAAGAGTTTGCTAATCAGCAATCTATCCGTTTTCTCATATTTCACCAAGGCCAGCTCATTGGTATAAGCAACTTCACCCAAATGTTTCGAGGACCTTTTCAAGCTTGCTACCTCGGCTACAAAATAGATCGAGATTTTGAAGGCCAGGGCCTTATGTATGAGGCTTTAAATAAAGCCATTTTCTATATGTTTGATGTCCAAAATATGCATCGTATTATGGCTAACTACATGCCAACAAATGAACGCAGTGAAAAATTGCTGATGCGACTTGGATTCCAAAAAGCAGGTTATGCTAAAAAATTATTTGTTAATTAATGGGAAATGGGAAGATCACATATTAACAGCACTAACAAATCCAAATTGGAAAAAGCAATAATGGAACCTTTTAGTTCCGCTATTCAGAGGTTTCTTCTTCAGAATATTCAGAGGCATCACTAATACTCTCACCAAATTCGTCTTCATCAACTTCGGGATCGCTAGCTAGCAGATCATCATCGCTGGAAAATAATCCATCTGCATTGTCATTTTCTTTCTCTAGGTATTCAAGACGAGCCCTTTCTAATTTTTCCACTTCAGTTGGCATTATTGAGATCAATAGATCGGCTTTATCTAAATGCTTGAGTTCAATTAAGGCTTCAATAGATCTTTTTATAAATTTATCGGGAAACATCTTAATAGATGTAATTTCCGATACAAAACATTTATCACAGATTATTTCGATGATTAAATTTTCAATTAAAGTCGTATTTTCGTTATACAAATGTTTATTTAGAACTTCAGCGACTAACAGAGCGTTTTCAAGGCTAGCAAAAGATTTAGAAAGAATAAATTTGCACCATTCTTTTAAAAGTTCTTTTTTGGGCTTTGGAGAAAAGGCCGAAAAAACCAAAAACATATCATAAGGATCCCAGCCGGCTTCGATAAAAAGTTGCATTTTCTTTGTCCAGTACTCTTTTTTGTCTCCTATTCCAAGGTCAAATACGATAAGATTTTGTTTCTCAAGATCATGCTTTTCAATAACACGACACGTTTCTAAGAAAATTTTTTGGTTGAATTGTTGGTTAGGTTGTATGTGAATACGTTGAAGAATCTCTTCGGTAAGGCATTTTGCATGTTTTTTTATTTCTGTAGATTCTTCTATAGAAAATTGCTTCGAATTGAGTTTTTCCATGCAAAATTTGATATATTGTAGATTTTTTTCGGGATCGAGAAAGAATAGAGAGAGGAGTTCATCAAATCTTTTAGATTCATGCGAGTAGAATGTATATGTATAAAAGAATAAGGGAAAATTTTTATGTTTTATAGCAAATAAAAGCACTGCATCAATATTAAAACGTGATGGGTTTATGCGTTGTGGTTGAGTCCCAAGCTCTCGCAAAACAGAGAGAGATCCTTTAACACTATGTGCCTTGGCTAAACTTATTGCATATCGTTCGTTTTTGACGATCTTACATGTATCTTTCTCTAGATATGTTTCAAAGCGTTTTTTGAGTATTTCCTCTTCAGCCAATAGTTTCCATTTTTTGCAGGTAAGTAACGTTGCTGGAATATCTTCAGTGCGGATAAAACGAAAAAATGCAACAAGTAATTCATCTGACAATTTTTCAATCTTTGTAGCACTGGTTAATTTTTTCAAATTTTTTGATAATAAAGAATCAAAAATTTCTCCGTCTTCTTCTAACAGCGTTGCGATAGATTCTTTGCGTTCGCTTAATATGGATTCCGTTTCGAAATTTTCAAGGCTCAACAGACCATCTGGCAAATAATCAAGGGACAATTTATTTACAAGTATTGCTTTAATAATGAGCAATGATTCCTCATCTTTAACATATTCAAGTAGTCTAATAATCAAAACAAATCTATTGAAAGACTCTTCAACGGTGTCGGAGATATGAACAAGATCCATTTCCTCAAAATTTTTTAAGAAATTAAGAAGTTGATTGCTCTTTAAGAAAATTTTTATTTTCTCAGAGAGAAGATAAGTGGTTAGGTGTCTTTCATGGTTTTTGTTTTGAATGAGGCTCAATATGGAATCACTCGTGACATAAGAAGTAACCCGCTTCAAGAGGGTCTTATGGTCATGATACCATTGAATTTCATCAGGATGCTTAAGACAATTTTTTAAAAATTTATGTAGCAATGCATGGTTTTTTTCCAATAACTGAATGAATCCAGAGCTATCCATCCAGAGAGAGCATTGATTTCTAAAGTTATTTGAGAAGGATAGTGGCAGAGTGACTCGCATCGTGTGCTCCATTTTTTTGATGGAGTTTAAATTTGGAATGAATTTAATTCAATGCATTAAATCTTCTATCAACTGTAGTTAGTTTTTATTTTAGAATTGAGGCTTTTATGAATTTAAACATGTGTGATCAATTGTTAACCATATACGCTGGATGGGATGGAAAAGCTTATCAGGGTAGCACGACTCATGATCTCAATGAAGTTGAGAGTGTTTTATTAAGGGAAATTTATGATAAATCAGCCATTTTAGACAAAACAGCTAAAGCGATTGATTGTTTTGTCATGGGAAATATCCTCTTAAGAGATGGCATGAATGAACATTATGTTTTAGCTTTTTTGATTTTTGATAATGAGTTAAAATCTTTTATTTCCAAAGATGAGCTTTTGCATCGATCAATTGAAGGGTGGATTAGATTAAATAAATTCGCTCGTATTGTCACTGATGAATCAGAAAACGTTTCTAAAATTTTTCTTTCCGATCGCTCCGAGATTTTCAATAATACAACACGTATTATCGCATTTGTTCGGTGTTTTTTAACTGAAAATACAATGATAATGGGCAATAGGTTAGTCGGTTTTCAAGTGCGAAAGCTGGGAGATGTTGATTTCAATGAGCAAATCCTCGCGTCGATGGATCAAGAAGATGTTGTTGCTTACAAGATTCATCTGCGGGAAGAGCTTCGGTTAGTGAATCAACCGAAAGTTCAAAAACGTTGTTGTGTACTTTTTTAAGCACTATTTGACCGCTCATTTTTGGCTTTTTCCCAATAATGCGACAGAACTTCCATCGACTGCTGTTGTAGATTGGCATGTCCATCTTCTTTTGCTAATGCAACCAATGCCGCATAACGTTTTTGAAATTTTTCAATGCTTTTCAATAAAGTCGCATGGGGATCCAGTTTGCAAAAAACAGCAAGGCTAACGGCTGCTTGTAAAAGATCGCCAATTTCTTCTTGCAAATGTTGTCGATCATTTTTTTGCCATGCCTCTTGAACTTCAATGCACTCACTTTGTATTTGCTCTACTAACTGGTTAATATGCTCCCAGTAAAATCCAAAGTTTTGTGCATCCATTTCAAGTTCTTCAATGCGTTTGAATAAGCATGTGTTTTGTGGAATATCAGACATTTTTTTCCTATTAGAAAGCAATATTGACTCTTAAAAAGGGGCCATGCAAGCTTAGATTGCTATACAGATCAATGGAATCTCCAGCAAATGCGACATCGATGCCTGTGATGGAATCCACGCTATGGTGATACCACAGCCACTCATAGCCAAGTTCGACGGTTGCTTCGAAGTTGCATAGCAACAAAGTATAATTAGCTCCTATTTTAGCGTCAAAGGCTGGATTTACACGCCATAAATCATCGTTTCTAAGTTTGATACCTTTAGAGCCTGCTGTGCGCAAAGTTTTGTAGTGAAAACTTGCATTGGATTGACTGCAAAGTATTGAAGCTCTCAAGTTTGTATTTAAAGCGAGACGCCCAAAACAGCATGAAGGAGAAGTTAGGTTGTAAGTATACTCTAGTCCAAACTGAGGACCAATGCCCCAGAAATCGGAGTGGCTTTTCAATCGATTATTGACGGGTTTGGTTACAGAATGGTCAGGGAAAACTCCTCTACTTTTAAAGTGGGTTGTGTGTCCTACATGTGCATAATGTAATCCCATTAAAAGAAACAAATTATCTAAACAAGAATCTAGGGCTAAACGATTGAATGTTGCATCGAGAGAATGATACCGATAATTATCACGGATATGTGCTTTGCCTGCGTAGTTAATATCTTCAGGTGCTTGCGCTCCATCACCCGGAAATCCAATGGTGTCAAAAAGAAAACGGCCGGAAGTCGAATCTGAATTGCTACTATTGAGATAAGTAAATCGAAAATCTAACGCATTAGCAGATTGACAAGGTTCGTATTGAGCTTCGATACGAAATCCAGGTTTATATGAAGACGTATTATTATGTCGTTTTCCATGAGGAAAAAATTCCCCATTTACGATATTATTTGAAGATGAAATCACATAACTTGCTTGATCTAAAGAAGGTTTGAGATAGATTAGTTCTGCACTTAATTTAAAATAGGGCCTTTCACAACATTCTGTAGAGGCATCATTTTCTTGGAGATGTTCTACCTCACTTAATTCAAAATTCTGTGTTTCTTCATTGGCAAAAGCATTTTCTTCAAGCTCTTCATTGTCAATTTCTGATCCACAGGCAATTTGGAAAAGGCATAAGAACACAATCAAAATCACTTTTCTTTGCATTTGTTTTCCTCTTGGCTGATTCGTAAATAAAATAAAAATTAAATTTATATCAGAAAGAGAAATGATTAGAAAAGAAATAATTTTTCAATTTGAGTGCGATCGATTTTTGAGCAATCCGCATCTGAAAAAAAATAAGAGGATTGCCAAATTTGCGTGAGTCTTGCTTGAGAATTGTTCACGGTGTCCCAAGAGGGATAAATTCTAAAGCCTCGTTTTCCTCCCATATGATTTTTAGATAAGATTCCTCTTTCACTTAGAATAAATTTTGGAAAAATAAATTGACCAAGCTGACTTTGATTGCGTGTTGCGATGATAAGCAAGTCAAAGGGATCTTCTAAATCATGGGGAAGGGTGGGGCCGTCTGGACGTTTCCAGAATGTCACAAATTGCCCAATTTTTGTTGGGGTGGTTTTTCCAACACGAAATTTAATTCGTTTACCATTTAGTATGCATGTGGCTGCACCATACTCTTGTCCTTCATTTTCTATCACAATGTCTTTACAGACATATTCAAGAGGCTTATAAAATTTCTCGAGTAATTCGATAAGATCAGAGTGGAGGGGCATTTTATTATCCGTGTTGATTTTGCACATGATACTAGCAAGAAATCGTGTTTAAATCGAAGCTTGCTTTAGGAGCCTTAGTTTTTTTCCTCTTCTTATCTTTCGATGGTCCACAAGGCACCTGCTACAAACGATACTACATCTCTCTGAATGCACATTCCTTGTAACAAGCTTGCGCATACATTAAGATGCGGGGGATAATAAAGAGCTTCTTTTTAAGAAGCTCTTTATCAACAGCGTTATTTTCTTTTTCTATGACTACTGCTGTGAGCAAATTCTTCTTCCACTGCCTCTTTATTTACACCACTAGATAGGAAGGAACCATCCGCAATTTTTGTCAGTTTTTTGTCGGCACTTCCTTCTTCATCAAGTGTTTCCTGAAGAAGATCTGTGATTTCGCTTTTAAGATCTAAATGCTTTGCGAAACTTCGCAAAGTGCCATAGGACGCAATTTCATAGTGTTCAACTTTTTGAGCTGCGCTGATGATAGCGGCATCGAGCGTGGCAGATTTAGATTTATTTTGGGTTAAATCATCGGCCTCTTTTATAAGGCCTCGCATTGCCTCACAAATTTTATCAGACACTGGCAAATTCATGAGAGAAAAGATTTTTTCAATACGTTCAACTTGTTCTTCCGTTTCATGCAAATGTGTTGTCAGAGCTTCTTTTAATTCGGGAAGAGA
>NZ_JBFWIR010000052.1:0-24536 GCF_050255895.1 Parachlamydia sp. | reverse complement strand
TTTTTATTTTGTCGTTTTTCAAAAATTTGAGGTAAAGTACATTCCTCTCGATCCTATACCTAATCGAAATTGGAGGAGAAATCTTCTTAGGGATCAAGTCATTTGTTTTAAGAAAAATATTCATGCTTTTTTATGGTTCCTGGAAAAAACTCCTCATCATTCAGAAATCGCTTTTACTATTGGTTTTGGAGGAAGGGCTCGTTCAAAACAAGAAACCCGTACAGATCAATTTTGGCCCGAACCATTGCTCCATGCTTTAAACCAAAATAAGTCCATTATGAATGTGCTCATTGATACCGATGGGCGGTCATGTTCTCCAAATGATCTGACGGCAATGCTTCTAGATCGAGCCCGTCCCATCCCCGCTTCATTTTGGCAAAATCTTGCGCAAAATGTCGATATTCCTCAATTCAGTTGCGGAATTCCGAGTGAGGAAGATTTAAAAGAAAAAGAAAATTTATCAAGCGCTCAAAAAGAGGTCTCCTTTAGTTGGGAAAGTCAACAGCAGATTGATGAATTTAGGCAAAAATGGTGTGATTTCAATTTACGCTGTTTGGAAGCAGGAAAGAAAGTTTACATTGGATGGTATGTCAATTCGCGGCCTGATCCATGGATCATCAATTTTTACAATGCACATCAAGAAAAATACCAAAATCAGCTTTTCTTTCTAGTCGGTAGCCAAGATTTTGGATGCATCCCGAAAGGTCAATATTCACAAGAAGAAATTAATAAAGCGCGAGATTTTTATGATGCGCAAGATGACGAACATCTGAACGCATACAGTGATCGCTATACTTTTGTCAAAAATGGGAGATTTTAATCTGTGGTTTCTATCAGTTCTTTAGGATGGAATCTTGAAACATTCAAAAATACACTAGATCCTCTAAATAATTTTGAGCTCAAGGCTCAAAAAACGATCATTAAACAACATTTAGCTCCTAAAGATTTGAATATCCTTCAACGCGGATTTTGGGCTCTTGCTAAGCACTCACATGTCTTAAGACGATTTCTTTTTGATGTGCATGTAAAAAAGGATGTTAAACTCATCAAAAATATGGGTGCATATCTTCAAAGAAATCCGAATCCTGAGCTTTTAGACTCTTATAAGAAAACGATTGAACAATTTAATCTTTTTCTAGCGGGTATTGGCAAAAATACCTTCAAAAAATATGAGGTTCAGCTTCCCCTATCCCCGTTTAAGAAATCTGAAAAGGCTCTTTTTGATTTTCTAGATTCCAATAAAAAAAATTTTGGCAGCACACCTCACCGACAAAACTTGCGGATCGAACGTATCAAGCATGATTTTGCAAACTCGGATTCATTTAACGCATTTGTTGATCGGATGAGTGCGCAACCAAATCCAATTCTAAAAGAAAAAATTGGAGAAATTGCCCAATTTTTAGATAAACAAATGCGGGGATATAAGGATCCTGATCAACGCAGTTTTCCTCCTATTTTGGCTAGAAATTTACAACGCAATCCCGACATGTATGCAAAAATGCCTGTTGCAAAAAATCTGCGTCATCCCCCTCTACATTGCTCTAAAAACAGATTTACACATTTATATGATTCTATCTCAAGCATTGAGCATTATAAACAAGAATTCTTCCATGCTTACCCCAGAAAAATTCAAATAACAAATGACTTTTATCTCTTTGATATTCTCGATGTACAATTTCAAAATTTAGCTCTTAAGCTAACTGATTCTCTGAGCTTAAACGATCTTAGAAATCCTACTGATATAGCAACTTTGCATCTTATTCGGGCTAGAAACTATGCGATTGCCACGCGAGATGAAATCTATTGGAATGGGAGACTTATTCCCTCTCATCGCCAAGATTTGTTGCTGAACAAGGCTCAGGAACTAGAGACAAATTTGCACTCATTAACTCTTTGGGATTGGGCTGGATTTTCAGATGACTATTTTGATCATACACCAGGCCCTTTTGCCACAATCATTCAGGTGACCCAGGAAGATACACAGACAGCTATTCAAAGACTTTCTCAAATCGTTCCTGATTCACGAAAAATCGCATGGGTCAATATGGCAAATGCACATCGAACTGGGGGCGGATTTCAAAAAGGGGATAAAGCTCAGGAAGAAATGATCGTCACCCATTGCGATGCAATTGGTATTTTGGCGGCAGTTTCAGGAATTGAAAGTGACGGAAGAATGGGCTATGATGACCAGTGGCATATTCCTCCGGGAGGAAATTACTTTCATCAAACCACGTTTTTCACTACTGATGTGCTGATCACATGTAATAGCATCGTGCATGCTTTTGCAGATTTCAGAAAACAATATCCTGAATCTGAATTTTCAGACTTTAAAGCCAAAAGAAAAGACCTTTTAGATATCCGCTCAGAAGAATACGTAAAGCGGATCAAGCTTGATATGCGAGGCGTTTTGCGTACTGCCAAAGAAAAGCAGCAAGAAGTTCTTATACTCAGTGCAACAGGTTGCGGAGCGTTTGGTCACGACCCTCATGCTGAAGCTAAAGCTTGGAAGGAAGTTTTAAATGAGTCAGAATTTCGAGGCCATTTCAAGCAAGTTGTGTTTGCAATTAAACACGATACCCGAAATCCAAAAAATTTCGAGGCTTTTAATAAAGCCTTCTCTTAGAAATTCAGCCATGTGCATTTCTGCACATGGCTTAGAAATGACTTAATTTGATCGAAAAATATTTAAAAACGATTTACTAGATTTTTTTGTCAGGAAAATGTAAAATATAGCTACATTTTTTAAAAATATATTTATCTTAAAAGGGATTTTTAATGACTTTTTCAATTTTTAATAGCTATGACTATAAAAATAAATCTTTTGCCCTAGCGGCTCTCGACAAATTATCTACTCCATGTCGCTTGGCATTTGGTGGAAAAAAAGTCTATGTTCTATCACAGACTTCCAAAGAGACGTCTACCTCAGCTAGAGTCGCTGCAGTGTTTTTTTCAGTTTTAATTTTTCCTATTGCTGTCATATCAATCTCCAGTCTTGTGATTAAGGCTGCGACACTCCCTTGGATTTGGCAAAAGAAAAATGTAAAAAATCAATCTAAGCAAGCAGAAGAGATGATTAAACAATTTAATGCAACAGGCACTTATGATAAAGCTATTGAAATTTTGATGAAAAGTCCAGAGATTGGAAAAAACCCTGATGTATATGAAAATTTTTCCAACATTGTTAAGACCAAAATTAATGAAAACTGCTCTTTTGAAGATATTTGCGAAGCACTTCCATTTTTTGAGGCAGTGGATGCAATGGAATTGGTTAATCAGGCTGTTGAAGTTAGATTGTCCAATGACTACCAAAATAATAGAAACTTTACAACTGCAAACTCTATCGCCAATTTCATTCAGAAAGCTTCGGAAAAGAACTCCTTTAATGTTAACACCTTTTATAGAAAATTATTTACCAATGCTCTGCGACTAAATACCAATGACGACCTTATGCTTAAGGCGATAAAGATGGACATTGCAGATCCTTTGATCGAAATCTTTCTTAAAAACAATAATTCAAATTCATCTAAACCTATTTTAACTCACCGTGAAGTGAAAGTTTTATTATTTATATTAATAAAGGACTTCAACCTATTCAAAATCTTTGATACACCCGAAGAAATGAAAAAAGTTAGCGAAATTGTCCAAAACATACGCAGCATGAATCAAAAAAGATTCGAATTACTTGGTCAGCTTAAGGAACTCACAGGAGAGAACAGCAAATATTCTCAAGAAAATTGGCCAAGCATTCGTCCTGAATTCACCAAATTTCAAGCATACCTTGGTCAACTAGCTGATGATACAAATGATGAGAAAGAAAAAAAATATTTACTCTCTCTTCAGGAGTTATTTGATCATATGATTGAATTTGTCGATTCCTTTTCAGATAAGCTTTCACTCGAAGAGCTAAAAGCTTTTGAAGAAAGGATAAAAAATAGTGCGGCTGAACATGCAGAAAATACTTCAGTCCCGATTACAGACATCGCAAGCGATGACTTTCTTTTAGCATTGCATCATCGTAAGATGAAGTATATCGCTGATTTTAGTGAAGAAATGAAGATATTTTTGTTGGATAATCATGTGCAGCTTAATGAGAAGCTTGAAAAAGCATCATAGCCTTCATGTAAGAAGCCATGTGCATGTATGTGTACATGCACATGGCTTTTCTTTTTATTGTTTCTTGTGAATATGTTTGCCCAAAACTGCTGTCATTTTAAACATATCCATCGGCTCAGGTCCACCAAACACTTTGGCTAGCGTCGCATCCGGATTGATCTGTCTTTTATTGGCAGAGTCTTGCAATTGATGAGCGCGAATATAATCCCACACTTTTTTCATCACATCGCCACGTGACATTTCATTTGCACCCACAACTTGCGCGAGCTCTGGAGAAAGATCTTGCAAAGGTTGCTGTCTGGTTGACGCCTTTTTCTCCTTCGGTGCTGCTGCTTTTTTAGATGTAGTAGCCTTTTTGGTTGAAGAAGCTGCGCGTTTTTTGGTGGCTTCTTTTTTCCCTTTTCCCGCTTTCTTCACATAAGCCGTACGTGGATGATTATGGTATTTCTCTTGCAATTGAGACAGCTCATTTACAATAACGTCACATTCAGGAAACGTGGAGCAAGAGTAGAATGTTTTCCCAAAACGGGATTTACGCGCGACCATATGACCCGGACAATCAATTGCGACGCAAGCAGGCATTTCTGCCGCAGGAATCACGACTTCCCCTTTTTTAGGAATATTGACAATACCTCTACAATCTGGATACCGGGTGCATCCTAAAAATGCACCAAAACGGCCATGCCGAACTTTCATGTCAGACTGACAATCTGGACATTTTTGATCCCAGTCAAAATCTTCTGCATAATCATCTTTGTTAAAAGAGATCTCTTCAATAGGGGCCGAATAATTACAGTCAGGATAACGGGAACAACCATAGAAGTATTTCGACTTCGACCAAACTTTTTGCAACTTCGCACCGCAACTAGGGCAATCGATATCTGTCATCACTTTTGGCACAAAAGCAGACTTTTCAGCTTCTTCTAAGGTAGGAACAAATTTCAACCAAAAATCTCGAATCAATCCTTTCCAATCTTGCTGATTTTCCGCAATAAGCTCTAATCCATCTTCCATGGAAGCGGTAAATCCAACATTCATGATTTCTTGAAAATTATTTTCCAACATGTTCACAATCACCATGCCGAGTTCGGTTGGCTTTAAACGACCGCTTTCCTTGATGGTGTAATCTCGACTCTGAATCTTATTCATAATGGTCGCGTACGTAGATGGTCTTCCAATGCGACATTTTTCCAATTCTTTAACTAAAGAAGCTTCCGTAAAGCGTGGGGGTGGACGCGTAAAGGCTTGCTCGGAAGTCAACTCAATAAGCTGCAATAATTGCCCCTCTTCTAAATGCGGCAACATTCGCTCTTCATTTTTATCTTCGTCGTCTTCTTTTTCCTCATAAAGGACAAGAAAGCCTTGGAATTTCATTACAGATCCTGTCGCCCGCAGTAAAATTTCCTCTCCCGCTGAAATGTCTGCAGAAACAGTATCATAAATAGCAGGTGTCATTTGGGAAGCCACAAAACGTTTCCAAATGAGTTCGTATAGCAAAAACTGTTCGCGTGTTAGATAATCTTTCAAATGTTCTGGGGGATGCGCCAGGTTGGTTGGTCGAATCGCCTCGTGGGCATCTTGAGCACTTTTACTTGTGGAATAATTACGTGCCTCTGAAGGTAGAAAATCTTTTCCATATTTATTTAAAATAAACTGACGCGCCTCAGCTAAAGCCTCTGGAGCAATACGCACGGAGTCTGTACGCATATAAGTAATCAAACCTTCAGAACCTTCATTGCCAAGATCCACACCTTCGTACAAGGTTTGTGCGATATTCATGGTTCTAGCCGAAGAAAATCCATAGTGACGACTGGCTTCCTGTTGCAGTGTGGATGTAATAAAAGGAGGAACTGGGTTGCGTTTTTTCTCTTTGCGTTCCACTTTTACGACATAGAAAGACTGCGATTTCATCTTGGCTAAGATCGCGTCTGCTTTCTCTTTGCTGTCAATGATAACAACGTCTTTCCCCTCAATAGGTTCCTTTTCAATCCGTTTTCCTGCAATGGAATGCAGACTGGCGCGGAAATTCTTAAGCTCTTCTTTTGTCTTGAGAATGGCGGCTAAATTCCAGTATTCCACAGGTTTAAAAACTTCAATCGCTTTCTCCCGATCGACAACCATTTTTAAAGCAACTGATTGAACTCGACCAGCAGAAACAAAACCTTCTTTACCACGCTGAATCCTTCGATTTAAAATGGGCGAAATCTTATATCCCACAATCCGGTCTAATAAACGACGCGCCTGCTGTGCATTCACTAAAGCGAAATCAATTTCACGCGGGGATTCGAGCGCTTTAACTACAGCTTCTTTCGTAATCGAATTAAAGGACACCCGTTTAATTTTTGTCGAATCAGGCAAAATTTGAGTGATATGCCAAGCAATTGCTTCTCCTTCGCGGTCAGGGTCAGGAGAAAGATAGACCGTATCGACACTTTTGGCAGCCTTGCGCAAATTAGCGATGACCTTCTCTTTGTCTGGCATAATGACATACTTAGGCTCAAAGTCGTGATCAACATCGATTCCAAACTCTTTTTCAGGTAAGTCTCGAATATGCCCAATGGATGACTCAAATATATAGTTTGGTCCGAGAAATTTCTTTAAGGTTTTGATTTTCGCAGGTGACTCTACGATGATCAAGGCTTTAGCCATCTTTTTAAACTCCTATAATAATCAGGGAGAGATATCAATTTAACTTATTTTGAGACATACTTTGGCAGAAATGAGAATTCTTCACTCCTGAAAATTGCAAATCAAGCTGCTGCTCCTTAGAGCGTAACCCCTTATCCACTTGTGCCATAATATCTTTTGCACTTTTAACGGGGTGCGCTTTTCCTTCTTCAATAAGTAAATGATTTCCGCTAAAGCTATCCTCGTTAGCTCTCCCTGGAATAACCAATAATTTTTTCCCTTGTAATATCCCTTTTCGCATCGTAAGCATAGCGCCACTTACTACTGGGGCTTCTATTAAAACTACAGCTTCTGCTAGCCCGCTCACAATTCGGTTGCGTTGCGGAAAATTTTGCCGATTAGGAGGTGTCAACATCGGATATTCAGTGATCACAGCCCCTTCTCGTTCGATTAATCGCGCAAGATCTCGATTTTCATAAGGATAAAGATGAGAGAGCCCAGATCCAATAACAGCAAGCGTTTTTCCTGTTTGCAGAGCACCTTGATGAGCTGCGGTATCAACGCCTTTCGCTAGACCACTTACGACTACAATCCCTAAACCAGCAAGATCCATACCAAATGAATATGCCAGTTCCCTGCCATATTGGCTCGCTTGCCTACTTCCAATAATTGCAACTCCTTTGAATTGCTCAATCGGCCACTTTCCCTTTACATAAAGAAGAACGGGGAAGTCTGAAATCTGCAGCAATTGCTGAGGATAAGCCTGATCTGTATACGAGACTAAATACACTCCCTCTTTTGCTGCAAGCTCCAAATTGCGTTTCCAATCATCGTTTTCTTTCCATGTAGTCCAATAGGGAAGACATTTGGATTTAGTCCCCAAAATTGTCTCAATCACTTTAACTTCTGCTTCCAAAGCTGTTAACGCAGAACCGAAATACCCAATCAATAATCGAATTTTGACAGAACCAAGATAAGGAATTTGCGTTAAAATCGAAAGCGCTATGAGATCATCCACAAAATCTATTCCTTTTTTCTGTTTTTTTCTACTAGCTAAAGGATTGCGATGAATGTGCCGTTTTTTTGAACAACAATCAAGATGAATTTCACATAACGAATGATATTTTCACTGAATTTTATCGAAAAACGATATCGCAAAGAGAAGAAAATGAAACAAAAAAGCTAAAGGCAAAAACATGAAAAAAATCTTATCATAAGGAAATAGGATTTAAAGCGCAAGCCTTCGTTAAAAATTGCCAATTCGAATAAAGACAAGAATTGATATTTTTTTCGCAGAAAAATTTAGCTTAAAACCTTATCTAGCTTAATTGTTTATCAAACAGTATTTTATCCATTAATAATGGAAATGTTTATTAAGATCGATTACTATTTATCACCTTTATAAAACTTCTTAATCCAATTAAATGATTTTAATATTGATATTCTTGAATTAGCTTGCTTATTTGTGAATCAACAATCTTCTTTTGACGAAAACTTAATCCTCAATTTCCCTCTCTTTCCCGATTTATTTCAATTTGTTTGCACTTATTCTTTAGATGATATGTGCAATGCTCTTATCAATGCTTCATTAAGTGAACAAAGACTGGATGCCGTATTAAAAGCAGATTTAAAAACCATCATTATGAATGCTGCTTTAGATCCAAATAAGCGCAAATTTGCTTGTTTCATTCTTCTTTTAAACAGAAAAAATCGTACCGACTATCAATTGATTAAGAATCTTATTAAACATTTTATCACATGGAATACGCAAGATTCTCTCGATGAGTTATTCGAATGGATTTTGGGAGATGAAAAACAAGATTTTTCTTATCGATCTCAATATCTTTACCTCCTATTTGAAATGATTGGTGATAAAGAAATTAAAGGCATCCACAACCAAATCGATTTTTTATTCGGTGCACTTGGAAAATTAAATAGCCACTTACTACTTTTGCACTCGCATAAGATGACACAACTATTAAAACAATATCCCTTACTACCTTCACATATGATAACACAGTTAGCAAGACAAGACTCCCTCCTACCTTTTCATCCCTCATGAACAAATGTATGAGACCATTGCAACCTTCATCCAAACAATTATGGATTTAGAAAGTAGCTTAGTAAGCGCTCAATTCAATCAACGCACACAGGATGCCTTGGCACAAGATACACTTAGTAGTTTCTTAACCTGAGTACCAGATTTTTATTGGCACATTTACTTTCTGAATTACCACCTTCTGACTATTCAACTCAAAGTTCATCTAGGGAAGATGTTCAGGATGAAATAAGTATTGCTAACAGAAAACGTCAACTTATAGCTATTCAAGGTGTTAAAAAAGAACTCACAGATGAAGAATCCGAAAAAATAGATCCAGCAAAAAGACGTCGCTTAGAAAAAGGAAAAGACAAAACGGACGAATAGCCACACACTAGTCTCTTTGAGAGCATTATCTCTGCACTCTTATTTGAGTTTTTTCATCTTATCCGATTGCCAATTGACAATTAAAATTTTTCCCGTTAATTAAGAAAAAAATTAGGGGGAAAATGATGTCAAATAATCTGAAAAACAAAGTGATTGCAATTACAGGTGCAAGCAGCGGAATTGGAGAGGCCACTGCAAGATGGCTGGCTCAACAGGGTGCTAAGGTAGTGATTGGAGCAAGGCGTAAGGATCGTTTGGAAAAAATTAAGAATGAAATTCAGGCAGCTGGTGGTGAAGTCCTTTCATTTTCGGTGGATGTCACAAAACGTCAGGAAATGAAAGCGTTTGCAGAAGCTGCTGTCAAGCAATATGGTCGATTGGATGTTTTTATTAATAATGCTGGAATCATGCCTCTCTCCTTCTTGGCTGAAAACAAAGTGGATGAGTGGGATCAGATGATTGATATTAATATTAAAGGTGTTCTATACGGAATCGCAGCAGCACTCCCCCATTTTCAGGCTCAAAATAGCGGTCACTTGATCAATATTTCATCTGTTGCAGGACATATCGTCTTTCCTGGATGCGCTGTGTATTCTGGCACTAAATTTGCCGTTAGGGCAATCTCTGAAGGCTTCAGACAGGAGGTTGGATCAAACATCCGCACAACCATTATTTGTCCAGGAGCTGTCAAATCTGAGCTTGCCTCTCACATCACGGATAAACACGCAGCTGATAGTCTAAAACCGTTTCTTGGCATCGCCATCGATGCTGAAGCGATCGCAAAAGCGATTGCCTATGCTATCGAACAACCCGCTGAAGTTGATGTAAATGAAATTATCGTACGACCCACAGCCCAAACGCTTTAAAATTTAGCGCTCTCATAGATCTTGACAGGCATAAAATCCACATAATCCCCCGCAACGAGAATGTATTTTATGCCATTTCTTTCCCCAAACATGGGAACACCCAAGTTCACGTTGTGTAAATGACCGAAAACACAGATATTTACGCGATACTTTTCTAAGAGCGCAGAAACAGCAGAAGGTTCGAGCGTAGCGCTAATGGGTGGATAATGGGTCATCACAATGCGCAGTTTGTCAGATTCTTTAAACTCCTTCAAACTTGCCTCAAGACGCCCCAATTCGCGGTGAAAAATTTTTTTGGTTTCTTCAACGTCTTCTGGAACTTCCATCTTTTGATTAGCTGGATTTGCAACATAGGGAATGTAGCCATCGAATGAATACTCTGGAGTGTCCCATAAACGCGTCCCCCCAATTCCAACTCCTTGCCAATGAAAGGCGTTGTTTTGGATCACATGCATCGATGGAGGGAGAACCTTGTGAACTTTATTTAACGACGACCACCAATAATCATGGTTCCCTTTAAGCAAAACCTTCGTGCCTGGCAATTTGGCAATCCACTCAAGATCAGGACGAGCTTCTTCAACCTCCTTCCCCCAAGAAATATCTCCAGGAATTAAGATAAGATCCCCTTCCGCAACATGTGCGCTCCAATTAGCCGCAATTTTTTGATGCCAATTTGCCCATCGCTCCCCAAAAATATCCATTTGTTTATCAGGAACGCCAAATGATAAATGCAAATCCGCAAGAGCCCAAATACGCATGTTCGCCTATATAATAAAACCATCCGGCAAGTCAGCTCCCCGCGGAACGATGATGACTCCGTCCCGAATAAAGACATGCTCACCATCATATGTCGTTAATCGATCTTTATTAATTAACTGAACACCATCTCCAATATTCACGTATTTGTCAATAATAGCATGCTCAATCACACAATCTTTTCCGATCGATAAGGTTGAGGGACGATTTTTAATTTGCACGGGAGGTGTGTAAAATTCATTCCCCATCACATAAGAATCGCGAATAATTGCCCCCTTTTTGATGACCGAGCGTGGCCCTAAAATGGTGTTGCTAATACTCGAGGCCTCGACTATAGAGCCTTCACAAATGATGGATTGATTGATCTGGCTATTCGAAATTTTAGCTCCTGGTAAGTAAGAACGACTTGTATAGATGGGATAAGTCTCGTCATAACAATTAAAATGAGGATTTACTTGCGTAAGGGCAATGTTCGCTTCATAAAAAGAGCCAATCGTTCCAATATCTTCCCAATACCCATGATGAATATAAGTATAAACACCCCCCTCTTTCACTTTTGTGGGGATGAGATGCTTGCCAAAATCTTCACGCGAGTCCGTTAATAATAAATCAAAAAGCACTTCACGTTTAAAAAGATAAATGCCCATGGAACCTAAATAGTTTTTCCCTTCAGCATTTGGCAAATAAAAGGGATCTAATTCTTCTTGAGTTTTGGGTTTTTCGCAAAAATCTTTAATTTGAAAATCTTGGTCTACCTTTAAAATTCCCATCCGAGAGGCATCTTTCGCATTGACGGGATGTGAAGCGACCACCAAATCAGCATCATTTTCATGGGCGAATTGGAGCATGGGTCGAAAATCCATGTTGTAAAGCTGATCCCCTGAAAGGATGAGGAAATAGTCAACAGGCGTTTCAATAAAACATTCCAGGCTTTGCCGAACGGCATCAGCAGTTCCCTGATACCAAGTTTTCTTATGAGGTTTCTGCTCTGCCGGAAGTAATTCAATGAAGCCGCCCGAAAAAGGATCGAACTGATAAGTCCGAAAAATATGCTGATGCAAGGAAGAAGAGAGAAACTGGGTCAAAATGAATATTTTTTGATATCCGGAGTTTAAAGAATTGGATATGGAAAAATCAATTAAACGGTAGCGTCCTCCCACAGGGATAGCGGGCTTACATCGGGAAAGGGTTAGGGGGAACAGTCGAACACCTTCGCCTCCTCCTAAAATAATGGATGCAACCCGATCTGTGCGGTGTGTGTGCAAATTGATTGTTTGTGTTAGTGGAGTCGTTTTTACATGGGGTGTGGTTAACAAAGACATTCTTTCTCACAGGTTGAATTTTCAAGATCACCTTATGAAAAAGCCTAGTTTTGTGCAAATATTAAAACGTTTTTTCCGATTGCCGCTAAGGCTGGCGTTGTTTTTTCACGCTATTTTTATTTAAAATATTGCAATAATCAAAAGGATTAGTTTATGAATAAAGCCATCAATTTTATATCGGAACCGCTCATTTTCCCTAAATTGGCAACGATGGAATCAAGCATTTAACGAGGAGTTACTCATGAAATTTCGTTGGCCCCCCTTTTTTTCTGTCATCGGGTTAGCAACTACACTATGCCTAATGACTTCTGATATTCATGCCCTAGTTTTAAGTGTTAAATCCCTAGGAATGGCTGCCGTCGGAGTCGCATACCCTCAAGACTCATTAGTAGGTGGATTTAACCCAGCTGGAACAACAGAAGTTCCTGACCGCCTCGACCTTGGTTTTACATGGGCTAGAGATAGACAAAGAACAAAAATTCATGGGAATTTAATCCCCATCATCGATGGTTCATTTGATGCTGCACGAACGAAAGATGCTTATGCACCTGAATTTGGGCTCATCAAACACATTGGGATCGGCACTTTTTGTGACGTCACATTAGGAATCGTGGCTTATAACAGAAGCTATGTCAAAACAACTTACAAAACAAGTTTTCCGATTTTCGGGACATCTAAGCTCGGCTTGGAATATATCCACGAAACATTGTCACCTTCAATTGCGATGAAGTTTTGGGATCAACTCTCTGTTGGAATTTCCGTTAACTACATGCTACAAAGAATCAAGGTCAACGGCTTGCAACTGATCGATATACCGACACGTACAGCTCACGTAGGTCATGTCACTAACCGTGGATACAACTATTCACAAGGGGTGGGCGTCACATTCGGGATTTTGTGGGATATCACAGACTGCCTCAAAATTGGTGCAACATACCAGCCTGAGACAAGCATGACACGCTTTGGAAGATACACAGGGTTCTTTTCTCAAAGAGGTAAATTCAACATCCCACAAAAAGCTTCCGGTGGTATTTCCTATCGTTTTCTCCCTTGCGCGACAATCGCATTTGACGTCGAGTATATCCCATGGTCCGATATTGCAGCGCTTAGAAATCCTTTGAAAGCCAAATATGTCACAACCACTAACCCTCTCCTTCCTGGATTTGTTCCATCTAGAAGACTTGGAAAAAGTAAGGGTATTGGCTTTGGATGGCGCAATCAAACATTCTATCGCGTAGGCGCTGATTATGCGTTGAATGATCAACTGATTGTAAGAGCTGGTTATCGTTATGCCAAAACGCCGATACGACGTTCTCAAACTGTGACAAACCAATTGCTTGTGGATGTGATCGAACATTATATCACATGTGGAGCGACTTGGAAAGTCACACGCTGTCAAGAAATTTCAGCCTATTACGCTCACGGTTTCTACAACAAAGTGAAAGGAAAAAATTCAATTCCACTTGCTTTTGGTGGGGGCGAATCTGACATTTCACATGAACAAAACGTGGTCGGAATTGCTTGGGGTATGTTTTACTAACCTCAACAAAAAAAACATGTTAAATAAAAGGAGCAAAGACACTTGCTCCTTTTTTTTTTGATTTCAAAAAAGCTTTTCAAGACAGAATTTTTAAATAAATTGATTACGATTTTAAAATCGGGTTTTCTCTTGTTCCTTATTTGCCAATTAGCTATTGTGGATGGATGAGAATTTTATTGAGTTAAGGCATCAAACTCAGGTTTAGATTCCAAAAAATTTTATTTCATGCGCTTGGATCACCAAAAGCGATGTTTGCATGGCAAGATGCCAATACGTTTCCGCAAGATATTATTAAGGAGGGAATTATGGCCTTTAAATTTAGTAAAGATTTAAAAATCATTCTACATCCTTACATCTTCGTACTCAAAGAAGGCAAAATTCAAGAAAACATGCTTGACTATTCTTTGATGATGCTACAAGTAAGTTGTCCTGAAACAATTAAATCCCCTTCTCACGAGAGAAAAAGTCCTTCTTTGCAAGGATTTGAATGGGATTTTCAACAAAATGCAGCTCGCCTTTAGTCCTTTTAGATAAAGAGTGTATTTTTTATGGATATCACAAATTATATTGACCTTTTGCTTGACACTGCCCTTAAAGAGGATATTCGTACTGGAGATATCACTTCAGAAGCATGCATCCCTGAAGACGCCATTTTAACAGGGCGATTTATCGCTAAGCAGGCAGGAATTTTGGCTGGATTACCTTTTCTATCCCTTCTTTTTAAAAAGATTGATCCACGTATTGAGGTTCAGCTTTTAGTCTCTGAAGGATCTTATCAAAAAGCCGGCACAGTCATTGCTAAAGTGTTTGGTCCCGCTCGCGGCATTTTTAGTGGAGAGCGCGTGGCCCTTAACCTTTTGCAACATGCCTCAGGGGTGGCCACCCTTACAAATCAGTATGTAAGAAAAGTCAGCGGCTTCGATTGCTCTATTCTTGACACGCGCAAAACCCTTCCAGGTTTAAGAGCTTTAGAAAAATATGCCGTGACAGTTGGTGGAGGGGTTAATCACCGTTTTGGATTAGACGATCGACTCATCATTAAACGCAATCATTTAGCTTTTGTCGGCACAACCACCCCTCACCCTATCCGTGAAGCCGTCCTACGGGTCAAAAATCATCGTCCAGACCTGCCTATCGAAATCGAAATTCAAGATATCGATCAACTTGCTGAGGCCCTAGACACAGAAGCCGAAACAATTATGTTATGCCGAATGCCTCCACACGAAATCAAAAAATGTGTGCATTTTATTCGTAAAACCGACAAAAAAGTTTTTATCGAATCACTCGGAACAATTACGCTTGAAACCATTCAAGCTTATGCTGAAACAGGTGTAGATGGAATTTCACTTGGTTCACTAACCTTATCTTCACATGCTTTAGATATAGCTATGCGTTTAGCATCAAGTGAATAATATACGAAAAACTCAAGGAGAAAAACAACATGTCTTCAACACCAAAGCAAATCATTTTTGAAGAAGAAGCACGAGAGCTATTGCTTTCAGGAATCAAGAAGCTTGCAGATGTCGTCGCTTTTACTTTAGGTCCTAAAGGACGCAACGTCGGATTGGAAAAAAGTTGGGGGACTCCTACAATTACCAACGATGGCAGCAGCATTGTGAAAGAGATCAATGTCCAATGCGTTTATGAAAACATGGGCGTTTCCATGGGAAAAGAAGTCGTTCAAAAAATTAAAGAAAAATGTGGCGACGGAACAACAACAGGCACATTACTTCTCAGCGCTCTTGTGGAAAATGGGGTTAAATTAATCGCTTCTGGTGCAAGCCCTATTGGAATTAAAAGAGGAATTGATAAAGCTGTTGAAGCCATTGTCAAAGCAATTTCTACGTCTGCGATTCCCGTAAAAAGCTCTCAAGAAGTTCGTCACATCGCGACAGCTTCAGCATCTGGCAATGAAGAAATTGGTAACCTGATCGCAGAAGCCATGGAAAAAGTAGGCAAATCTGGCGTCATCACAATTGAAGAAGCGAAAGGAATTGAAACAACAATTGAAATCGTCGAAGGGATGCAATTCGATCGCGGTTACATTAGCTCTTATTTTTGCACAAACACAGACAAAATGATTGCGGATATGGCAAATCCTCAAATCCTTCTCGTCGATCGAAAAATTGGTAGCATCCATGAATTGCTTCCAGTGCTTCAAGCGACAGCATCTGCAGGAAAAGAGCTCCTCATTGTGGCAGAGGATATCGAAGGAGATGCCCTGTCAACGCTTGTCGTCAATAAACTCCGAGGGACACTTAAAGTTGTCGCTGTTAAATCTCCTGGTTTTGGCGATCGTAGAAAAGCGATGCTTCAAGATCTCGCCGTGTTAACAGGTGCGACTGTGATTTCAGAAGATGCAGGCATGTCACTAAAAGAAATTCCTGCTTCAGCTCTTGGCTCAGCAGAAAAAATTATTGTGAGCAAAGAAAATACTGTCATCATCCATGGATCCGGTTCTCAAGAAGATATCGATGCAAGAGTGAAACAAATTGAGAATGAGATTGAAATCACCAAAAGCTCTTACGATAAAGAAAAATTAGAAGAACGTAAAGCGAAGCTAAGCGGTGGCGTGGCGGTCATTCGTGTGGGTGCAGCTACAGAACCTGAATTGAAACAGAAAAAGCAGGTTTTCGAAGATAGTTTGAATTCCACTAAAGCAGCTCTTGAAGAAGGGATTGTTCCAGGGGGTGGCGTGGCATTACTTCGCGCCAAGAGCGCGATCGGCCAATTAAAGCTCGTTGGTGATGAAGCAATGGGCGCAACAATTGTTGAAAAAGCATGTGAAACGCCTCTCAAGCAAATTGTGTCCAACGCCGGCTTAGACGGATCTGTTATCCTTGCAGAAGTCTTGAAAGCACCATACAACTTTGGTTACAATGTCGTTTCACAAAAACTTGAAGACTTAGTGGCTTCCGGGGTGATCGATCCTGCGAAAGTTGTTAAAAATGCGCTCATCTATGCGGCTTCAGTTGCAGGCATTGTGCTCATTTCCGAAGCATTAATCGCAGATGCTCCAGAAGATGACGAAGAGTAAACGTTTCTTTTAAATTAAGCGCAGTGTGCAAACACTGCGCTTTTGCATGAATGGCTCTCCCTCCATGGCTTTCAATTGGCAACATCTCTGTCCTTATCTATTTGGGGGAATTTGGATTGCACTTTGGTGGACAATCGCTTTTCATGAATCCTCATCACCCGTATCTATCCCTGTTATCATCTCTGAAAAATTGCATCCAATTGATGATGCATTCAGCCGCCCATATTTGCAAAAAGCTTTACAGGGCGACATCGCGCAGATGGAGTTTCTGTTGATTCAATGGCACCAAGCTGCTGAATCCTTGAAACAAAAAGGTATCTCTCCCATCTGGCAGCTTGAGACCTCTGAATTCTTGCAAGCGCTTCTTCTCATTCAGAACCTGCGCAACCAACCAGAACAAGGGTCTTTAAATTTTTTGCCTCAGACCTATCCTTCGGCTTGTTTTCTTCTCGCCTTGCTTCCGACACAATGCATCACAGCTCTTCCAGATGGATTCCAAATCCAAACACAGCTATTTCATCCTACACAGCTAAAACAAATTCCGATTAATCGTTCTTTATGCTCTTTAGAATACCTATGGAAAGCTAATCCTGCAGTCGCTTTCATTTCTTCGTATTCAAATCCAGCCTTCGTTTCTGCTTTGCACCGGCTTCAAATCCCTTGTATTTCTCTGCCTAATATACATCGCATTCATCAGATTGAAAGCGTTATTCAAACACTTGGAACTTACACGGATACCTCTGAAAAAGCACAATTGCTTTCCCTATTTATTAAAGCAGCCTTAAATGCAATCGACAACAAGATTAGTGAGGCTTTTGCTCACACAAAAAAGCGCCTGCAAACTTTTAAACCTCTTTTTTTATTTCATTATCAACAATTTTCAGTACCTCTTCCATACACGCTTACAGGTGAATTAATTACACGTTTGCACTTCCAAAGCTTCAATAATCCACAGTTGCAGATAACTCCTGAAATGCTGAAAAACTTTGATCCCGATCTTCTTATCATAGCCTCACAAAATGTTGAGACACTGAAAAGGGAACTTTCTCAACTCTCTTTTTTTCCTACATTGAAAGCAGCAAAACTTAACCACATTTTTTGGGTAGATTCGCAGGTGCAACATTCTCCTTCCCAATTTTTTGTGCTGGCGTATTACGATTTAGCTCAACCGATTCTAAGCTACCTGAAGGAGGACCTATGATACCAGCCATGCGCGCTCGTCCCCTTCCGCTGATTTTGATTGTTGCGTATCTTTTGACAATCGGTCTAACTTTATTATATGGGGAAATCCCCTGGTATGATGTTTGGAGTGGTGTATTGGCGAGATGGCACTCTAAATCAGATGCTTGGAATCCTTTATTAGACGATCGATTACCTCGTCTTATGGTTCTCTCATGTACGGGCGCCTCGCTTCCAGTAGCTGGAATTGTGATGCAAGCTATTTTTCGCAATCCTTTAGCCTCTCCAAGCATTTTAGGACTCTCCTCTGGGGCAAACTTTTGTGCCCTGTGCGTCTTCATCATGGGATGGAAAAGCTTTTCTCCGTGCATCCTTCCTCTTGCAGCTGTGAGTGGAGCCTTTCTAACTTTGTTGTTAGTCTATAATTTAGGACGCTTTCGAACTTCACATGCATTCATTTTGGCCGGAATGGCTATCTCAACCTTAATCACTGCAGGACAAGATTTCCTTCTGCAAGCTTTGCGAAATGAGTGGGAGCTTCTACAAACCTTAGCAGAATGGCAAAGTGGCTTTTCGGGTAATGCCAACTGGCAACATGTTTATATGCAATTTCCTCTAGCCTCTCTAGGCTTGATGGGATGTTGGATCTATCGAAAAGAAATCGACTTATTTTCATTTGGTGAAGAACATGCTGCAGCCCTTGGCGTGGATATCGAAAGAACGCGTTGGCATTTATTTATTTGCGTCGCCCTTCTCACTGGAAGCTCCATAGCTGTTTTAGGAATTATTCCTTTTTTAGGACTGATCCTTCCACATGCCATGCGTCTTCTTCATCGACCAACAGCTAAAGATCTTATTCCCTGGAGTGCTTTTGGTGGAGCGTTTTTACTGGTGACCATCGACTTTTTACTTCGCTATTTTTCATTCCCTTACGTAACCTTGGGTAATCTCACAGGGCTTATTGGAGGACTTTTTTTTCTTTACTTATTTTTAAAACCATCATCGCTCTAACTATGCTAAATACATCCAATTTAACTTACGCCATAGGAAATCAGCTCATAATTGAAAAAGCCTCTCTGAGGTTTCTTCCAGGTAACCTTTACGGGTTAATCGGAGCAAATGGATCGGGCAAATCTACGTTATTAAAGCTTTTGGCGGGGATAAAAAGCCCCACAGAGGGTTTTGTTACATTTGAGAATGATGATTTGAAAAATAAAGATCGCAAATGGATAAGCACTCGTATCGCCTTCATGGGAGAAAATCTTTCGATCCCATACCCTTTCACAGCTTATGAGATTGTTTTAATGGGATGCTACTTTTCTCCAATTGATCAGAAAGAAGATTGGGTTCACTCTCTCCTAAATGACGTACAAGCTTTACATTTGGCTCAAAGAATATTTTCCACACTCTCCGCAGGAGAACAGCAAAGAATTTTGATCGCGCAAGCCTTGGCGACGGGGGCATCCGTTCTTTTATTAGACGAACCGACAAGCCATTTAGACATTTATCATTGCCTTGAAATGTGGAGTTATCTAAAAAAATTATCGCACAAAGGAAAAACAATTATTGTCTCCACGCATGACTTTAATGGTGTTGAACAAATTTGTTCTCAAGCCCTCATGATTAATCAAGGAGCCATTTTGGGGCCAGGAAATTTTTCTGATGTCTTAAACTCTTCTCCTTTATCCTATTATTTAAATATTAAATCACACATCAAATATTGAAGAAAAAAAGCAAACTATTTATCTTGTCCAAGCAAGATTTCTAAATATGAGAAAGATAAATGTTTTTTCATGTCATCTTACTCAAGAAATCTTATTTTGACACCTCTTTCGGAAATAAATACCCTAATTTTTTCAGAGAGAATAAACCATGGAAGCCCTTCCAGCCCCATACAGTGCGGTAACGATCATCCAGCCCCTTTTCCCTCATGTCAAAATCGATCTTCCCGAGGAAATTGCGTTAAGAATTTTATCTTTTCTCAATTGGTTCGATTTAATCCATAAAGCCTCACTTACCTGCAGAAGCTGGCGAAGATTAGCTTTAGATTGTGAATTATGGAAAATCACTTTTTCATTTCTTCAAACATTTAAAACTCCTGCAGAAATTTTACAAGAAAAGGAAATTCAGCGGATTTTTCGATTAAACAAACAACTTTTAAACGATGGCTTCTTTCTTACAGGAGAAAAGCTTGAATTTTCAAACGCTAAAATATTAGATTTTCAAATCTCAAATCAGATCTTAACTTGCTCTACCGATTCTCCTCATGGCTATTTTTTTTATGATCTCACCTCAAGCGATTTTAAACAGCTATGTACCATACAAGAAAGATATACCTGTGTCTTTAATGATAAATGGTTGGTGGAATATCCTGAAAAAGAAGCCTCTTTTTTAAATCTGCGTACAAACGGCACAATTTTTTCCCCCATCGAACTTACCGAATCTTTGGATTTGTACCACTATCGCTTATATGGAG
Source organism: Parachlamydia sp. (assembly GCF_050255895.1). Taxonomy (NCBI): domain Bacteria; kingdom Pseudomonadati; phylum Chlamydiota; class Chlamydiia; order Parachlamydiales; family Parachlamydiaceae; genus Parachlamydia; species Parachlamydia sp. Next base: position 4,194 of record NZ_JBFWIR010000052.1, on the reverse strand, counting down.
ATTTTTTGATTGTTGATGAGAGAAGCCCATCGGAGACTCTACTCAGAATTTTCCATTTGCACGATGCATCTTATCTTGAATTCCTAGATAGTCATGCTTGGCATTTTTCGCCGGAACCAAACCCTTCTTTATTTATTTGGCAATTCAATCAAAAACAAATCTGTCAATTCGGGCTCAGCAATCATAACGCCTTAGAGATTGCGCATTTTCCCTGCGATACAGAAATTGAACAGCTGACAGCCTCCCCAAAATATCTTGCAGCAAAAAGTGTGGAAGGAATCCATGTATGGAATCTTTTTTCTCTTAACAAAATCTTCCTGCCTTATCCTGAAATCGAAGATTTTATTATCCAAGGTTCACGTCTTATTATTTTTGCAAACTTTCATTTCAGCATTTACTGTTGCGAAACAGGAAAATGCCTATTCACTTTGGCAACTGCAGATCTTCAATTTAAACAAACCATATTAGACCGTCCTCAATGGGCTTTATATGGAAATTTGCTCTTTTTTAATTCATTGCAAGGAACTTTGCAAATCATTGATCTGTTAAGTGACAAGTGCCTTTGCACAACATTTGCGTGGGAGAATCAATTTTATAAATTTGAATTCGTTGCAAAAACGCAAATCCTCTACGGATTGCATAAAAACGGAATATACAAATATCAGTTCAAACCTCAAAAAAGCCAGTCATTATGATACCTGTTTCACCTTTAAGTTCCCCTGCCATTGAATATAGTTATCCAAAAAAAGCACTTGAATTAATTTTAAAACATTTACCCATTCATGAAATTGCAAAAGTAAGAGCTACCTGTCAATCTTGGCGTACAACATCTAGAAATGCTTTTTCTTTATCTAATGTTCCTCACAGATAGTTTAAAAAAGTTGTTTGGCGAAGAAGGTGCTTTAGAAATGCAAAAATCCTTGCAATTCTACCATTTAATACGCCAAGGTGACGTATTTTTTCCCAAAAATGAGCGGATCCCCGCAACTGCAAGCTATCATGTTTTAGATTTTCAGATTGCCGATCAAAAATTAGTCTTAAAAGTTGCTGATAATTCGAAATATCCCCAACTAATCTTAGTTGATCTGGCAAAAACGACCCACTCCCCTATTCCAGTCAACATATTTAAATATGAAACCGAGAATTTTGCGTTTAATGGAAAAACCATCATCTGCCAATCCCTCTTATTACCTGAGTATGAAAAATCAAAGCAGTATTACACAGCCTTTAAGAATATAGATGAGATTGATTTTACTTTTGTATGCGAAGAATTTTGTGCTCGTTTAGAGCTGTGCGATGATTATGTCCTCGCTGCACATAAATCAGGCGTTATTATTCAAAAACTGGGAGACTTGAGCAGCATCAAACATGCAACTAGCCCCATCTGGTGTTTTATTTCCGCTCCAACGGCACATTTTTTTACATATGACTCTAAAAAAAGAAAATATTTTGTCATACCTTCCTTGAAAGTCCAAGAAATCAAGAGAACTTTTTTAATACCTATCCAATTAAAGAAGTTTCAGTCGAGACAGATGTTCAAGAGCTGAAAGCATCCCGGACATATCTTGTCGCTAAAATGGATCTAAACTTTAATATCTATACGATTAATCGAGATCATTCACCTGTTTTAGCCATGACAATTCATCATCAAGATTTAAGCACAGAGTTTCAAATTCACGGTTCACGCTTGATCGTTTTTGGTGAAACGAAAGTCACTCTTTATTCATTAAAAAATGGAGAACGTCTATTTTTATTCACTTTACATTGTCTGAATGAAAAAGGTCTGTACACAATTGAAAAACAACTTTATGGAAATATTCTTTTTGTAAGGCGGGCAAACGGAATCCTCCAAATTGTTGATCTTTTAACGGGTTTGCCTTAAATCGATGAAGTGATGTTTCCACGTAAATTTTTAAAATTTCACATTGAAAATCACACTCTTTATGCTTTGCACAATGACCATAAAATCCACAAATACGCGTTGCTTCTAAATGTAAAAAGGCCCAAATAATTGGGCCTTTTTTTAAAAATCAATGCACTGCCATCCGACTAGATACACGAACTGGGCGTCTTCGCTCGCTCAGTCTTTTTTCTTGCGTATCCGCAATAAGTTGAGAAACAGGATGGATCACACCGTCATCGCCGTTAATTAAGGACTTGTTCTGCTTTTCCATTTCTTTACGAATCGATTGAATCACTTTTTTTTGAATATATTGACGATGATGGATTGCGTCTTTCATAGAACCCTCCTCGAAATTTGGGTATGAAGATTTAAGAAGAGAGATAATAACCTCTCTATTATAAATTGTATCACAAATCGATTTAAAAATAAAGATTTTACTATTGTGGTTTTTCACACTCAATTAAGCACATAATCTATTTCCTTATAATTTATTCTTTAATTAAGGGGAAAATAGTTGATAAAAAAATGCATTATTTACAATAATAATTTCTTTATAAGAAAAACCAAAAGAACAACTATCATCTTCTATGTCACTAAGTTTTATAATTTTTTTCTCTCAGCAAATTTAAGGATCTATTATGGTAAATTTTAATCAATTCATGTTGGGCATCAATCATGCTAGCCCGGTTGAAGAATCCAAATCTTCTAAAAAGAATTTTAAGAAAAAAATTTCTATAGAACAAGCTATCCAAGCAGTTAGCGGGAACTTTTTCAAAAAACTTATTGCACGCTTGAAATTAGCCTATAAAAATCGAGAATGGTTCAATGAAAAAAACATTAAAGCACGTGTCGCTTCTCATGATTTAAAGGATTTAAAAACACTTTCTGAATTATTTAAAACAACTTATTCAACTTCCTCTAAAGATAATATCTCTAATTTCATGGATAAATTCGTTCTTCCCGCTAGAGACTTGAAAGCCCGAGAACAATTCATGAAAGATTTAGCCCAGAACGAACGTCCAGAAATTGCGGGGATCAACATCAAATATATTTTGCGACTCCAGGAAAAAAATATTAACGCAGTAGACTTAATGAATGATGGTCGGCTCGGCGAGCTTAAGGAAGCAAAAAAAGATACTGACATTGATAACCTCATAAAAGATTTTTTAGGTGATGAATTTATTTCTACTTTGAAAGAATTTACTAATAAAATCGATTTAGATAGCAACGAATTTATTAATCTGCCTTATGTCGTTCATATGTCATTAGAATCTCGCAAATTCCTTACGCAACTAAACAGAAATGGGATTACATTAGAGCGGATTTTTTCCGACACAATAACAACCGAAGAGATTTTAGATTTTATTTCTTGGAATGCTGCAAACGGTTTTTACGAAACGATCAAACGCTTTACGGATCAAGAAGACATTCAAATTGCGCTATTAAAATCATCCTCGAACTCTCCGGAGCGCTTACTCATTCCTGCACTCGTAAGTAGTGGAATAGCGGCTACAGATTTTACAAATGAAATATTCCCCACTCTAAGAGAAATACTATACCAAGCTAGAGATCTTGAAGTGCAAAGGCATTTCATCAAAAAAATATTGATCGACCAACTTCCAGAGAAAGAACGAGTACGCCTTTGGCATAGTATCGATTTTTTTTTTAATGAACCATTTAAATCCAATGAAGATCTTGCGTTAATTTATCCTCTTCTAGAAGATTTTAACTTCGAAGCCGCAGAACTAATTGACAAGTATGTGAACAAAGATGAAGATGGATCGACATTGAATGACTTTGAAAAATTGAAATGTTTGTTGAATGGCCAATCCATTTTAGAAGCAATTAAAGCGTATTTGAATAATAAATAAAATAAACTCTCGATTTCAAAACTAAAGCCATATTCTCATGATTTGGGGATATGGCTTCTCTCAAAATTTTATCTATTTGGAAATCCTTTAATATTCCAATCAATATTTTTTAAAAAATCATTTCATTCTACTTAAGACTATTTATGAAAAAAGAAGAATATGCTATATTTATATAACTTTACTTTAAATTAAAACGTTAGGAAATACATATGGTCAGTTTTAAAGAGCAATTTAATCATTTTCCACTAGGTGTCCCCGGCTACATGGACATCTCTAAGTCTCCTACAAAAAAGCAGGGCTAACGCATGAAGATTTTACTTGATAAATGAAGAGATGATAATTGATCTTGGTTCCTTTTCAAAGGAGCCGTATAATGTTAGATCAATCTATTCAATCAAGTTCGATCATGATTCATTTTTC
>NZ_JBFWIR010000051.1:0-24592 GCF_050255895.1 Parachlamydia sp. | reverse complement strand
CACAAAATCCATATCGTGTTGCACAAAATCGCCTGTGACCACATTCACCATCCCCGCAACGATTCCACTCGGCAGGCCTAAAAGGTTGGCAAAAGAAATGCGGCCATCACTGTCATCCGTCGTTGAGTGGGGAATTTTAACCACTTCGTTTGAGGGTTCAGGCGTGAGATCTTCTTCTGCCATTAAGGGGCTAAGGAGCAAAATTAGGCTGGCTAGTAGATTTAGAAAAGATCTCATGTCACTCTCTTCAAAATAAAAATGAATAAAACAGGGGTTACATTAAAATTGAAAATAGTAACCAACATTTTCTCTATTTTCTCCAAATTTATTTATTTGACCATGAATTTTATTCATGCAAATCAATCAAATCGAGAGCTGTTTTTATGAATAACACAATATTTTTTGGGGAGAATGGTTTGCAAGCAATGCTGAAGATTGTTTTTTTGGAAAAATACGAAATTCTTTTTGCTACATAACAATAGCATTGAAAATTTGTCTGTACTTAAGAGAACGTCTTACTTAGTTAGACGTTCTTTTTCCCATTCAGACAAATCATTCGAACGCATGTCCACCTACCCGTTGTTTTAGTACAACTACTTAGAGATGAGGTGCGATCATTTTTTTTGGATCGACAACTTGATCAAATTCTTCAGCTGTCACAAAACCTAAGGCCAAACAGGCTTCTTTTAGAGTTGTGTTTTCTACAAAAGCTTTGTGCGCTGCTTGAGCGGCTTTGTCATAACCTATTTTAGGTGTTAAGGCTGTTACTAGCATTAAGGAACGATCCAGCAATTCTTTTATCCGTTCTTTATTCGGTTTAAGTCCATCAATGAGGTATTTGGTAAAGGATCTGCAGGAATCAGAGATCAAATGAATCGCATTGACAAAATTGTAAATAATCATGGGCTTAAATACATTTAGTTCAAAATTTCCCATTGCTCCCGCCATGGTAATGGCATGGTCATAAGCCATCACTTGAATGGCCACCATTGTCATCGCTTCACACTGTGTGGGATTCACCTTGCCTGGCATAATAGAAGATCCGGGTTCATTTTCTGGCAAAGAAATTTCCTGCAAACCACACCGAGGACCTGAAGCCATCCACCGAATATCATTGGCTATTTTATAAAGGGTTGAAGCTAAAGTTTTAAGTGCACCACTAGCAAAAACAAGCGCATCGTGAGAGGCTAAAGCAGCAAATTTGTTTGGAGCTGAAACAAAAGGCAAAAGCGTTTCCTCAGCAATTTTTTTTGCTGCTAATTCTGCAAATTGGGGATGAGAATTCAAGCCGGTTCCAACTGCCGTTCCTCCCAAGGCTAAGCGGTAGAGTGATGACAAAGTCGCTTCTATGTTGGCTAAATTATCATCTAGTTGCGCAATATACCCGGAAAATTCCTGGGTTAAAGATAGCGGAGTGGCATCCATTAAATGGGTGCGCCCAATTTTGATAATATCCTGAAATGTTTCACTTTTTTTTGCCAAGGCATCACGCATGTGCTTCACTGTAGGTAACAACCGGTGTGTGATTTCTTCGACTGCAGCAATATGCATAGCGGTTGGATAGGTGTCGTTAGAGGATTGACTCATATTGACGTCATCATTCGGATGAATCGGCTTTTTACTGCCAATGACGCCTCCCGCTAATTCAATGGCTCTATTGGATATAACCTCGTTCATATTCATATTCGTTTGCGTGCCACTACCCGTTTGCCAAATTCGCAAAGGAAAATGAAGATGGAGCTTTCCAGTAATCACTTCATCTGCAGCTTGAATAATCCATTTACCTTTTTCTTTAGATAACTTGCCTAACTCCATATTAGTCAATGCAGCCGCTTTTTTGATTATGGCGAGAGCTCGGATAACACATTGGGGAGTAATTTCATGTCCAATATTAAAAAAAATCAATGACCGCGCGGTTTGGGCCCCGTAATAAGCCTCTTGCGGAACTTTCATTTCACCCATGCTGTCAGTTTCGATACGATGTGCCATTTAAAACCTCTATTCATTGTGACTACCCTATCCTTAGGATTTATTAGACTTAAATGAAGATGTCAATGAATTTGTTCCTGTAGGTTTTCGGATAAAAAGCTTTTTAGTTGAATTTGTCTATCTGCTTAATTACAATGCTAGTTTTTGCTTCCGCGCTCTTTTGATAGAGGCACATAACGAACTTTTTGGAGATCAATATCATGTTAAAAAACATGCGACTATTCCTTGCGCTTTTAGTCCTTCCCCTCGCACTCTCTGCATCAGAAGGCTATTATGGGGGGCTCTTTGGCGGGGTCAATTTTCTACATAAATCACATACCCATAATCATTTAAAATATGACGATGGTTACGCCATTTCGCTAGTGGGAGGCTGTGCTTTTTTTGATGCTTTCCGTGCAGAAGTAGAAGGCAGCTATCACCGAAATAATTTGAAAAGTGTTCGCTTTGGAGATGAAAAGTTTTCTTGTGGACATGCCCGCAGCTACTGTGTTATGGGCAATTTTTTTTATGACCTTTATTTAGGATGTTTAATAAATCCTTATGTAGGCTTTGGTGTGGGTGTTGAAGCAACCCATTTTGTTATTTCAGCTTCTAGACATCGCTTTAAGCATACAAGATCTGGATGCGCGCGTCAGGTTATTTTAGGGCTAACTTATCCCATATGCCAACATGTGGAAGCATCGATCGATTATAAATTCAGACGAGGTGTTCGTCATACACTTTCCCAATCGGTCTGTGTCGGAATTAGACAGTTTTTTTAAAAAGAAAGCCCCATTTGGGGGCTTTCATTTTTCAGAAAAATTAACCGATATTATAGACTTCTTCAATAGGGTATTCCGAGAATACTGATTTCGAAACAACTTTTTCTTCATAAAACTTCTCTTCTACTTGATTTTTTTGAATACTACGCTCGACAGTTTCTAAACTGTTACGTGCATCTCGACGACTACCATAGCTATACTTCCACTCTTGTAGTACAAGCATATCCCCTTCAACTTGAGAAACATAGCATACCATATAAGGATAGTCGCCCAGATCATCCGCTTTAAGCACTAACAATACATTAGCAGCTGGGTTTTCAAGATACATTTCAATCGCTTTCTTCATTTGCTGACTTGCGTAAAGGTAGCAGGCATAAAAAATTACGATAGCCAACACCACAAGAGCTTGAAAAATTTTGGGATAAAGAGGTTCTTTGGCACTTTTAATGACCGCGTTCAGCTTACTTTGAATGGTTTCTTCTGACTCTCCCCGTGCCATTTGCTGCTTAACAAACTCAACTCCTTCAACTTCCTGCTTGCAACTAGGGCACATGACATGCGCTTTGCGAAAAAAAGGGATTAACGGAATCCAAAAGAGAGAAAAATAATTCTTATAAACATCGATTTGCTGCTGGGCATGATTACAGTTGGAACAGGCGATTGGCAAAGTGTGTGATACAAGATGAATCGGATTGACTCCATAAACGATATACATAGGCAAAACCTCTTTTTAATTAAAAAATAGATTTAGCCTATATAAATACACAATTTGTGGAAAGTTTTTTTATCCACCCCCACCAACAACGAGTAAATCATGTTGGTATTTAGGCAGTTTGTCAAAATAAGAAACCGAGACATTAAATAATGCGGCCAAAATATCGTTAGAATAGGCTCCTAAAACTCCCGAAAGACCAATATCCGAAGGATAGGCATGATTAAAAAAAATGGCAAATTTTGCCTGTTCAACACCCGTGTTTTCAATGTGATGCAAATAGCCACGTGGCAAGAAGCTAATATCTCCCGCTTGCATATCAAAAGTCTCTTGAGATCCATCTGGCGAAAGCAGTGTAATGCGCGCTGAGCCACTGATTAAACAATTAAGTTCCGCAGCATTCGGGTGCCAGTGGGGCTCTCTTGCGCCATTTTGTTCTAGGCAAACGCTATAAACAGCAAGGTTTTTTAATTCAGGAAAGAAAAAACCGTTGCTCATTTTGACCCATCCTCCTGCCGCATGAACTTGAGGGGGAGCAGCTTCTAAATCCATCTTATGAGAATTTGTTACATAAGAAAGCTCATCTTTTGAAACATGCTCTTCTTTGACAATGAAGCCACTTTTTTCCGCTTTTTTAATATCCGAAAAAAATTGTGCATCAAGCTCACATGTGGCTCCTAAAATATGATTGGGCATCACTTGAATCGATTTTGACAACTCCAGGTCCTCTGGCATCGCATGATCAAAACATAAAAGAGCTTTAAAATCCTGATCTCCAATATTTTCAATGTGATGAATATATCCTCTAGGAACATACACGATATCTCCAGATTCAATACTAAAGGTATCATGTCCGGCTCCAGGACTGAATATGGTCATGAGGGCCTTTCCATCGATACAATAACTCAACTCATCTGCATTGGGATGCCAGTGCGGTTCCCGAAAAGCCTTCGGATGCAAAATTAAACAAGATAGAGACATTCCCTGCAAAGCCGGGAAATTATCGTGACGCGCATCGATTCTATATCCACCAGCCGAAGATTTTTGAGGACTTACTGATCCCAAAGGAAATACATGAGAATAACTTGTGACCGTAACCATATGACCCCTAGATTTAATTTTATTCGCAAACGCCCCATCCACATTGCAGATAGGTAGTCAATATATTCGCAAGAGAGATAGCCAACGTTAATCCCAAGGCTAACTTGGAAAACCATTCTTGATTCAAGGGTACCTGTTCACTCTTATCTGGGCGATACAAAAAGAGAATTAAACTGATGGCACAGACAGCACAGGCAAAAACGATGAATGACCACGTGTACAAACTTAATCCTAAGACAGGTAATCCAAAAGTTGAAAAGCCGGGACAAACATGTAGAGAAATTTGTCTAAGAGCCACAAAACCCCCAAATAAACAGCTTAGCAAGGATAACGCATAATGGCTCATGCGTACTCCAAAAAATAGATTTAAAAGTAATCCAGCAGCCACGCTAATCATTCCAAGTCTTTGAAGCAGACATAAAGGGCAGGGTTCTTCGTGCCAAAAAAATTGAACAAAGTAAGCTGATAGGAGAACTCCACACAAAATCAAAACAACCAGAGCATTGAGGCCTCTTTCCCATATTTGCATGTATTCCTCACCAGTTAATTTTTAATGTATCAGTTGCTAAATGCCAAAGCATTAACAAAGATAAAAATATTCCCAAGATGATAAAACTAATTGCCAAAATCCTTTGTTTTAAAGCGATAGCCCCTAAAGCAATCGAATAGAATAAAAACAATCCCGCCATCATAAACTATCCTTACAAGTTTTAGAACAGCCCTTTAAAAAGATTTATAAGTTTTTCTTCACCCTATCCAAGGACTCAAAAAAAATCAAAAAAAACTTATATTAACAAATTGATAAAATGCTATAGAGATAGAAAACGAAACCTGTTTAACAATCGCAAATGTTTGATTGAAAAGGGCTAAAAACATGTGCCATATTTTCTTTTATACTTTTTTATTTCTGCTAGCGTCATTTGTTCAAGCTGAAAATAGTAAGCAAGATCCGGCACTCATCATCGAGCAAACCATCCAAAAGTACATGCAAGAAAAACAGATTCCAGGAATGGCTATCGCACTTTATTACAATCAAAAACCTTATTTCTTTAATTTTGGATTTGCCGATGATCTTTCCAATCAATCAGTGACTTCTGATACATTATTCGAAATTGCTTCCCTCACAAAAGTCTTTACTTCAACTGCGTTGGCTATCCAAATTTTAAAAAGTAAAATGCGCCTCTCCGATCCCGTCATCAAATACCTCCCAAACGTTCAAAAGCGTTTACAAGGGATTGGAAAAGTCACACTTTTGCAACTCGCTACCCACACTTCAGGACTTCCACGAATTCCTCCTCGCCTTCCTCCCCATCGAGGAAAAAAATATCACAAGAATTCCGTCCTCCATTTTTTAAGCGAATGGCAGCCCGACCGGCCGCCTGGAGAACACTATTCCTATTCTAATCTAGGCTATGGTGTACTTGGATATGCGATAGCAGATGTTGAGAACAAACATTATGGAGATTCAATCAAAGAACACATTCTTGAACCCTTGTTTATGAAATCGACCTTTCTTATTGTTCCCCATGCTTACCAAGAGCTTTATGCTCAAGGCTATACAAAAGAAGGCAATCTTGCGGAAAGATCGTCTGTAAATGCCTGGCCTGCTGGCTGCGCTCTCCGTTCAACATCTAGGGACCTGCTAAAATTTTTGATGGCAAGCCTTGGCATTGAAGGCCCACAAGAGCTCATGCAAGCGATGGAGTTGACTCAAAAAAGCTTTTTTAAAATCAATGATCAGCTATCGATTGGATTAGGCTGGCAAAAATACACCACAGACAAACTTCTTTTTGTCGATAAAAACGGACAAGTTCCCGGTTTTTCAAGTTATATCGGCCTCTTACCTAATCAAAAAATAGGAATTGTCCTGCTCGCCAATAAAGGAAAGACCCAAATTACCAAGACGGGACGTGACCTCTTGGAACGTCTTTTTGAAGCATCCCAGATGAAATAAGTTCTTCAAGCTAAAACTTGCTTTATTAAGTGGTTTTAATTAAAATTTCCACTAAATTTTTCTAACAAAAATAAAGAATACCCTAAGGTTTTTAGTTTTTTATGAACACGATAATGACAACTAAAAATTGGAGTGATATCACCCCATTTAAATCGATTATTTTACAAGGCAAAAACTATCATCTCTACAGAGTGAAAGTACTCGTTAATGATGATAACCACACGATTTCACTTGTTTCGTTAAATATCTTTCAAAGACTCTTTTATATATTTTCAAACAAATTTCTTCCGCAAAAATTCAGCAAGATCCGCGCTTTATCTACATCCGAAGCCATACGTAAAATCAATGAGACAGCTAGAAAATTCACAATATATGGAGCTGCTGCTGCCTCTTCTAATGCTAAAGCAAAGCGACCGGCTTTAAATAAAAAAATTGACTTTCCAAAACTTTCTGAAAAAAAACAATTTGAATTTTTAACTGAAGATTTAACTGCTCTAGGTTCTCTCAAAAGTATGGATGATATAAAAAAGTTAGCACTTCTTATCGAAACATACGCGTTAGATAGAGAATTACAACGAAAAGCTTTTTCTAACATCGAGCCCTTCACAACCAGGTTGAATTCTGGTCGATTAACATCATTCTCAGAATCTAACCAAATAAGAGCAGTTCTCAGATGGATGGTGATGAATGAAAAAATCGTCGCTTATGACGATTTTGGCCAATATTGGTTGTTCTACACTTCATCAGACCATGTTCCCGAACTACATGGGGATTATGAGCGAGTTACAAAAGAGAAACTTTGCGAACTCCTTCGATATATCCAAACACCCCAAGTTGCCCTTTCTCCCAAACCAGGATTTTCCAAAAATCAACATGCTCTTTTTAATGATCTTTTACGATGTTTGGATAACGCCCGACGTAAGAACATTTTTCGCGAATACAAAACAGCTAGTTTTGCTCTCAGATCACTATTTGATTTCAGACAACGATCAGAAAAAGAAGACAACGAAGTTTTAGATTATTTACTTGAAACAAATACCATTCATGGATGGACATGTGCCCATGAACAAAAGATATTCTTTCAATTATCCTCTCAAGGTCGTTTACCAAAAGATGTGAAAGATGAAACTTGGAATTTAACATGGCGGAACAAAACCACGCTCCAAAAAGAACAAGATTTTATAAGGAATCGCACCCCGATTTCATTAAATCTTTTTTTTGGCAACAAAGAACAACAAGAGTTTGCCGAATCTATTGTTAAACAAATAAATACCCGCTCGTATTATCATGCTATAGTAGAATGTAAATTACTTCCTGCTGAAATTGAAGTTTTAGAAATTTTAAAAAACAACCACCTTATTTTTACATACGAATGTTCAAATCCTCTTACGTTGGTTTTTGCAACCGAAGAAGATTTGCATGAGGATTTTCGCACCAACCATAAGGTTGTGATTCCCCCAAAATGTTTCAGAGAGTCAAAACTAAACACTGCCGAAAAAAGCGAGGCTAAGGAAATTATTAAAAAGTTAAACTTACGCCAAACTCATGCAAAAGAAGTATGGAAACCCACATTACCTCATGATTCTTTCGAAAAAGTCCTTACGTTTTTAAATAAGAAAGCGCATTTACATAAAGTTTTTGAGGTTGATGGAACTTATCATTTTTTTCCAAAATTAAGGGATTTGGTTAACTATTTATTAAAAGAAACGACGATAAAAGAAAATAATTCTAATTTCGTTGGCCTAGCACAGTTAGCTCGAAATTTGGCTTTTTATCCGATTTTTGACTGGAAAGGTTTAGAACATGATGACCAAACATTTGAGATTCTTAACATTTTAAAAAGAGAACGCTTCATTCAATCATTTGAACGGACAAAAAATTCCGATCCTTCAGAGAAAGATACATTCCGCATCTCGCAACAATAAACTCCCACTCGATTTTCCAAAATACGGGAATGATCATAATCAAAAAATAACTTTGATATGATTGACTATATTCCCACCCCCCTTTTATGATGACCTTTCATTTGCACGATACCCTGACATTACTTTTACACCTTCATTATCACAGAGTTACAAATGAAAATTATCGGAACAGGCTCCTTTCAAGAAGTCGTGGAATCAAATATCGAAAAAATCCAAAAAGGCAAATGGTATAGTAACCAGCGCTTTAAAGTTGTCCAAAATCTATCTAACTCTGATCAATTTTCTGTTGTGAAAATACATATTTTTCAAAGATTTTTGATCAAAATTCCCTTTTTCCGATCTCTGGTCACAAAAAAAATGCCCGGCAAAGTCACATTTTTATCCTCTTCCCAAATCAAGCAAAGAATGCATTTTAAAGGTCACTCCTTTAAAAATTTAAAGAATGCAGAAAAATTGCAAGTTGTCATTGCTGGATTAGATGGAGAACTTCGCAATCAATTGAATTCCATTAACGATCTTAAATCCCTGAGTTCTCAGTTAAATATTTTTCTAAAAAATACGACTCATCAAAAAACACTATACCAGAATGCTTCTTCCGACTTATTCATTCTAAATCCTTCCGAAATTAAATTTTCCATGGACCTGGCAGAAGCTGTTCTTCGTTGGATGGTATTAAACCATTACATCGTGGGTTTTGATCGACAACCACATCTCTTTGCAATTTACAAAACGGACTCCGCTCATTCTCCCTCAGCTCTTATGCATGAGCAATCCATTATGAACATTTACGCTCACATGAAACAAATGGAGAACCTCCAGGCAAAATCTGATTTTTCTAAAGAGCAAAAAGTATTCTTTGAACAACTTTATGATGAAGTCAGACTCCTTCACTATCAAAATTTTCTCTCTAAAAAAGATCAAGTTACAGAACTAAAAATCTCGCATGAATTTTATTCTAAAGACCAAGCTCAGGTTTTCGATTACTTCGTTGAAAGTAATTGCATGCATGCCTGGTTAAGTAAAGAGGTCTTTTATATCAAACTAACGGCATCTGCCCATATCCCCCCTCAATTTGAAGAAGAGGTTTGGGGTTGTAAATGGCGCGATTTAAGACTTATTCAAATGGAAAAAAAAATTGGGAGAAATCCCAAAACGTTAAGCAAAAATCTTATATTCGATGAAGACCACATCATTTATGCTCAAAGAATCTTAAAAAAAATCAATCAGCGCAAACAAATCGGGGTGATTACATGGGTTGTCGGTCATCAAACGAATGCTATTATGCTTAAAAATGTTTTAAACCAATTGAAAGATGCAAAAATCATTCATCACTATTCGAAAAAAGATTTTATATTTTACATCTTTGCGGAACAGGAAGATCAGATTATCCATTTTCAAACAAAACACTTTTTAAAAATTTTCCCCAAGGATATTCGCGAATCTAAACTAAATTTTGATGAGCAAAAACAGCTTCAACAACTAATTACACAACTCAATCAACGCACTGGACCAGGTGAAGTAGAGTGGTCTGGATCAGCTAACGTCATTGCCTTTCTAAATGCATATGGAATTAAGACACAAACTGTTGAGGACAAATACCTCATTTTTAGAAATAAATGTGACCTTGTTTCTAAATTTAGAAAGGAAAATAGCGTTTCATGGAATTCTGATCTCTTAAATGAGATCGCGCTGAATAAAGAACCCTACATTTCAGGACTTAAAGACTTGGTGAGTTGTTTAAATGCGCGAAAGAAGTCGGGCCCCATTAGATGGAAGGGGTTAGAAAATAACTTATCTGACACTGTAGATTTATTAAGCAAACTTGTCTCAAAGGATTTGATCTATAAATTTTCTTGGAAGGATGATTTAGATATTCCTCTTGACTATATAACGATCATACATAAAAAATCGGATCTATTTGCATAAAGCAAAAGGGCCAGATTCACGTTGTTGTTTTCACAAAAGCGTAAGTCTGGCCCTAAATCTAAGCACTAACTGCCGATTTTAGTATTGGCTACCGCAGCAAGATGCAGGAGCTGGAGTAGTTACAGTTGTAGGAGCTGGTGCAGGTGGAACTGGGTTTCTATTGCAAATACGTTTGTAATAGTATTTTGGTACATATTTGCATTCACGATCGCAAACATAACGAGGAACTTGTCTTGTTTCTGTTGTGCAATAGTATTGTGGAACATAACGTACACAATCTACTTGGTAGTATTGAGGTACATATCTGCAGCATGTTTTTTGATAAGTTTCAGGAACTTGTCTGCAACGTTGAACTTGATAGCTCTGTGTATCCCATTCGCAACGATATTTGTTGCAATAGCGTGGTTCGTATTTTACGAATAAGCAGTAGCAATCGCCAACAGCATATTCTCCACACGCACCAGCTTCTCCGCCTTCTCCACCTTGAGGAGCTGCGAAAGAAGATCCGCCTTCAAATCCACCAGATGCAGGAACTCCACATCCGCTTGGACCACATTGAGCATATCCACTATTAAATACAAACGCACAAAGTGCAAAGAAAAGTATTAAAGATAGTTTTTTCATAGCCATTCTCCTTAATAAAAAGGTTAAAGACTTGTGAGAAGTCCTCATCGACAACTCACTTATTATAGAAAGCGACCTTCTTATGTTTCGACCCCCAAGGGATCGTTGCATATGAATTTGCTTTCTTGACTTCAAATTCTTACTTTTTAGAATTAATTTCAATTACTTTTTTTAAACGTTTTAAATAAGTAATTCCTTTTCAATAGTTTTCGATTAAATATTTTTTTAAAAAAATAAAACAAATACAAAAACTAAATTAAACTCAAAAACAACACGATCACAAACTAAAAAACTAAAACTTAATAAATTAACTTCTTATAAAATCAAATTATCCATAAAATAATTAATTTACAAACAACAAACTCAAATAAACTTTAAAATTTAATAAGGGAAGGCATGAATCAAGGTGAAAGATTTTCGCACACTATTGACACAATGATTTCTCAACCAGTGAACATACTCTGCGATGAGGAGTATTTGATCTTAGAAAAAAATGCTGGGAAAATCAAGCATTCGTGCAACAAGCAACTATTTCAAATTATATTCAACTACATCAGTCACAACAAAATATTTTTAAAAAATAAAAATTTAATAAAAACCGAACAGATTAGAAACAAACTAATCAAAATATTTTCTCCAAAAAAATCCCTACAAATAAAAATCTCTCATTTGTTCGATCGCTTAATTGCAGAAACTCAAATAAATCCATTTGGTTCTCAAAAAAATTTATCTTCTCCTCCAATAGTTTTAATTAAAGTAGCCTCTACAGCAAAAAATTTAGATGAATTTAAAACGAATGTCTATCTCGTCATTAACAACTATCCCCGCTTCCAATTTGGAGAAGATCTCGCCATTTACGATACAGCTTTTGGAAACTTCCCAAAAAAGAGAAATCCTCAAAAAGTTTTTGCAAAACTTTTAAAAAATTTTGAACATTTTTTTGCACCTACAGAAATTGAATTAAGTAAAAAGAATCTCAGGGAACTTGTTCACCTTCAAAAAACCTGCATCCAGCTCATGAAACCCTCTATTCCCGTTCAAATGGGAGTGATCATTGAAACCAGTGCAATTGGAACGACTAATCAAGCAATGTTAAACCATGTCAAAGAATTCATTATCAAAGAAAAGCCCGTCATCATTAATCGCTACCTTTTAAAAGTACATGAAAGCTCCTTAAGCGAGCTTAAGGTGGATTTCTACATACAAATAGATGGTTCTCTAGGTGTCATTCTTCCTCAGGGACATCGCTTAGAAAATTCAGGTTTTTCTAGCACACGTTTAGAAAAAGTAGCTTTTGATAAGGCTAAAAGCTCTATTCTACTCACACATCATATTGTTGATGACCTTAAAAAAATATTGATCCACTCAAATGCCAATGGCAACTTTGCACGCTTAATCACTTTTTGTGGACACGGCTATCATCCCATTCCTTATCAAAATGATAGCACAGGTATTATTGCAGGCCTTCCTATAGCTGAATTTCAAAAAGCGATACAAAAATTAAACCCTACTTTTCTTATAGTAGAAAGTTGCTTTGTAGGAGGTAAAAATATACATCAAATCCATTTTCCTGATCAGACAATCCGCTGTCCAATCGTTGTCCGTTCTCTTTTCGAAACCGTTACGATATCAACACCACAAGACCGTTTCGCAACATCTTTCTTGCAAGAAGTAGAAACACTCTTGTTTGACAGCAGTCTTGGCCCCCTACCTAGGCAACTTCGAAAAAAAGATATTTATCGCTTAATGTCATCTTTTCCTAAGCAAGGATTGCAAAATTTGCCACAAATTCTTTTTCCTTCCAAAAATAAACACATTCCAAAAGTTTCCTACCCTATATTTGCAAAGGGTGAAGTCGTTGATTTAAATAAAAAAGAGATTCCTAAAGAAAATGCGCGGATTTATCTTTTTTCCAAACCGATCTTTGACGATATTTTAACTGTTGAAGGGAATTCTCCAATTGCATTTCTTTCAACCGGAGATACTTCTCAACATTTAATTAAAGCTATAAATGCGCCTGAAATAGAGCTAGAAGCCTTGGCAGATAATACATTTAACATCTGGTCTAAGCTAAAAGATAGTGAGCCAGCTTCAAAAGCTTTTTATATTGCAAAAATGACATGTAAGGTTTACCACGAATCGAAAATCGTTTTTCAAATTTTAATCAAAAAATTACCGAATGTTCGAGAAGTCATCTTTAGGATAGAGGGCGAAGAAGATTTCCGTCGTATAAAATTTACAAAGCCTAAAAATGCAAAGGATAATTGGAAAAAAAATCATCCCGATGACAGCTTAAATTATGCCAAAGCTCTCTATGAATATTATTGGACCGCAATGGAAACAAAATCCTCAGAACAATCTTTGTGTGCAGCGACCTTAGGAAGACAAGGTGAAGGAGATTTTATAGATGCATTGAAAAATATGTTTTGGGGTGATCAAGAACTTCCAGAAATTGATTTATTTTCCTCTATTTTACAATATCCTAAGCTCTCAAGTGTCTCTAATGTCTGCTATGCATATGACTCTGATAAGAAGAAAGCTATTTTGCAAGAAGCCTTTGATCTAGCAAAACGTTTAAATAAATCCTTTGTCGCTCAAAAGATAGCGGCTTCCTCTCAGACACCTTTACTGAAAGCGGTTGAAAAAAATGATCTGCAAAAAGTTCAGGAAATTTTGACAAATCATCCTCAATCGGTTCATGAAATGAATCTCAATGGATCAACTGCCCTCTTTTTTGCAGCCGGCAAACCAAACATCGGAAGACTATTGATTGAGAATGGGGCGAAAATCGATTGTGAAAATCGATTTAAGATGACACCACTTCATCAAGCTGTGTTGCAAGATGATCTCGATTTGGTCACGCTTATGTTAGCAAAAGGATTAGATGTCAAAGGAGCTGGGGGAGGTATGGCTCTTGATCTTGCCATTCAAAATAACAAGACAAAGATTTGTGAAATTTTATTAGAACAACAAGCTGGAATTCATTCTTCTCGTGCCATCCTCTGGAGTGCTGCTCGTTTTTCATCTCCTCAATACATCTTTGAGCAAGTACTTGAATACCCCGAACAACTGAATTTCCGAAGTGAACCTCAAAAAAATACAGCCTTACATGCTTGTGTCTTTCTTCGGGATATTGAGAGAATTAAGCTATTAATCGAAAAAAATGCAAATCCAAATCTAAAAAACGTCGGAGAGCTATCTGCCCTACATTTTGCCGTTCTATATGGAAATGAACAAGCAATTGAAATAATCGATCTCCTCTTAAAACAACCTGTTGAAATCGATAGTCAAAGTTTAGCTGGAAATACACCATTGCATTTAGCGATCAAAAATAAAAATACTCCATTAATCAAAAAATTGATCCTTGCAGGTGCATCTCTGACCACAGAAAATAAAGACAAAGTCATGGCTTTTGATTTAATTTCTAAAGACCTTGAAATGCGCAAAATCTTATATTCCCTCGATTTTAATTTGAGTCTGCCTTCTTACCCCCCTCTTCTTTTACAAACTTTAACAAAAGGAGATTTGGAATTAATAAAAACATTTATCCAACAGGGAGCTGATCTCAATCAATATTATCTAGGCTCTCCTCTGGTTTTTCACTATTTAAAGTCGACTCAGCCGCATATACAAATCCTTCAGCTTTGTCTAGAGAAACTGGATTTAACCCAAACAGATGATCAAGGAAATACAATCTTGCATCTAGCGATGAGTTTCAATCCTGAAATCCTAAAAATGATTTTAGATGTAAATCCAACCTTAAATCAACGCAATCACAAAGACGAAACCCCCTTAATGGTTTTAGCACGCTCATCTACGAATGTGAGCATGTATCGGTTGATGCTCGATAAGGTAAACGATCTAGAAAAAGATGAAATCAATATCATTGCAAAAAAATTGGTTCAAACTGATCTCTCGCGAGAGTTTTTTCACAAATTCATTTTTTCTAGACTGACTGAAAAAGAAATGGATGCCCATCCAGCCACTTCCTTGCATCATGCAATTTTTTATCAAAATATTGAAAAAGTTGAAAAAAGGCTGCAAAGCTTTACCGCAACGACTAGCACGGATTTTTTTGGCATTCCACCCATACAAGCTGTTTTTTATTTTGCCCATGACAAACAAGAGATCCTCATTCCTATCCTGCTTCAACAATTAAGTGAATGGAATAAACCCGATTTTTTAGGTCAACTTCCTTTCCAACTTGCTCTCAGGAAAAGTCCCCAATTGACGATATATATGATCAATAGGTATGAAAATATATTGGATCTTTCTGGTATGCAAGGAGTATGTGCTTATATAGCCTCCAACGATTTAGTTAAATCGTTACTTATTGAGAAAAAGGCGGGGATTAACAAAATAAATTCCTTTCTGATGCAAGTAATTGCATCGAAAAATTTCGATCATCTAAAACAAATTTTTGAAACATATCCTCCTTTTCCGATTGATCCCCAAAACATGTTAGAAACCTCTCTTTTATATAGCGCCTTTGATTCAGATGATAAAGATGTCGTTGATCTCATTTTTTCCAAAAAACCCAATCCAAATTTCAGTTTTTGTTTTTTGGGTACTCCCCTACATCATTTAGCTAAAAGGGGGAAAAATTTGCAAAATCAACTCTACTTTACAAAACAACTCCTTGCTAATCATGCAGATATTGATTCAGTAGATGCCCAAAAAAATACACCTCTCCATCAGGCAATTGCCTTTGAAAACGTTTCCTTGGCAAAATTTCTGATCCAAAATGGAGCCTGTCCCCATATCCAAAATGCTTCTGGGCAAACTGCGATTGACATTGCAGAAGAATTTTGGCTTTTTGAACTTGTAGCACTAATGAAAGAACAGAATTGATAAAAACAGTTGTTTCTTATGAGATACAAGATTAAAAAGTCTGATTGACGCTATTCTTTTTATTTAAACTAATAAACCTTAGTTTAAACTATCCACGCACAATAAATTCACGTTCAAAACAAATCGAATTAAACAGTAAAATATTTACGCAATTAATATCTTTACAAGGATAATTATGAATTACGACTACTCCTACTACCTGAATTTGACGCTTCAACCAGAAATGACCATATCCTATGAAGGACACTGTTTAGTTCTTCAAAAATTCTCTGGGCGCTCTCTAAAAGAAATAAATCAGCAAAAACTCCTTAAGTTACTTCAAAATTTTTTTATTTTTTTACAAAGTTCAAAAACATCAGATGTCGAGAAAATTGAAAAAATAAAACTTAAATTAATCGAAAGCACCTGTTCAGATCTCTTTCTGCAGGAAAAAGTCATACGTTTATTTGACAAAGTTCTCAAAGACATCCAGAAAAGCCCCCTAACACCAACCTCTTCCTACTTTCCTATTTTATTTAAAATCGCACCTCCTAGCACGAGCTTAGAAGAGTTTATCTCTAACCTATATTTGGTTCTTAATCATTACCCACGCTTTCAATTTGGGGAAAACCTAGCGGTTTACGATACGGCATACAAAAAATTCCCTCCTAAATGGAATTGTCACAAGGTTTTTAAAAATGTGCGAAGCACATTTGAATACTTTTTTGTGACTATTGATCGAGATTTGCAAGTAAGCCCCAACAATGAACTTGCACTAAAACGGACCGAATTAAACAATCTTCAAGATTTGTTCATCGAACAAGCCAAGCCAATTAAATCAATTCAGATGGCCTTAGTCATTGAAAATAGTCCTCTTGAGAGAGTGAATAAGGCAAACTTTTATACCGTCAATGAATTTGTGCGAAACAAAAAACCTGTTATTGCCAATCGGTATCTTCTAACCGCACATAAAAAAGACTTAGAAAAGTTGAAAGCAGATATCTATATCCAACCCAATGGACCGTTGTGTGTCATCTTACCAAGTGGTGAAACACTAAAAAACTGGGGATTTACACCGGGCGATTTAAAGCTCTATCCTTTAAGTGAGGCTAAGACATCCACTATAGAGTTACATATCTCTAATGATCTACAAAAGATCCTGATGCCATCTAACGAAAAGGTTAAATTTGCGCGGCTTATTGCTTTTTGCGGACATGGCACCTATCATAAAGATGGGAAGTCCGGAATGATTGCTGGGCTATCAATTGTTGATTTCCAAAAGACATTACAAGTTTTGAATCCCGCTTTTTTAATTCTGGATAGTTGTTATGCAGGTGGCAAGAATATGCAAAAGGTTCATCTCCCAGATGGAACCATTCCATGTCCGATATTGGTTCGTTCAAGCTTTGAAAGTGTCACTTTTTCAAGTCGAAGGGATAGGTTTCTGTCTCAAGTCATTTCGCAGGTAGAAAAATATTTGTTTCGAAACATCACATACCCCCAGGTTAAACAAATCCAAAGAAATGCAATTCAGCAAATCATAGCCGCCCTTCCCAAACAAAAAATGCACAATGCTTCCCAGCTCTTATTGCCAGCCTCTCAAAAAGACATCCCCAAAGTATCTTATGGAGCCTTTAAGGAAATGACTAATGCAAGCTCACCAAAAGAGCTTGATCAGTCCTTACCCCTTATTTATTTTTTTGCGGAACCTGTAATTGAAGCTCCTTTAGCCATTACAGATTCTTCGCCCGTGACCTTCGTTTCAAAAGGCAGCACATCTCATCATTTTATAAAAGAAATCGATGCCAAAAATCAGGAATTTGAATTCCTGATTGAGCAAACTTTTAATGCTTTCAAATCAAGTAAGAGCCAATATGAACCGGCTTCAAAAGCCTTCTTTATCGCCCATATGGCTTGTAAAATTAACGGGGACCTAAAAAATCTCAATCAAATTGTGATTTATTGTGCCCCTCATAAGCGAGAGGTGTATTTCAGAGTAGACAAAGAAGTTCATTTTAACTGTTTGAAATTTGCAAAAAATATAAACAATCAGTGGGAAAAGAGATGTCTTGAAATAAACTTAACTCTGACAAATGCAATTCTTACATCCCTTCAAATTCTCGCTAAAACAAAACCGTCCGAGAAATATTTATCCTCGGTAACTGCTGGTAGGCAAAGTGATGATGATTTTTTTGAAATTTGGAAAGCAGAATTTTGGGAGAAAAAGGATGCTTTGGAGGTGGATTTATTCTACTCAATTATGCAGAACAAAGTGGTTTTCATCCCTGGTGCAAAAATGAATGAATTCTCTGAAAAAAAACAGGTCTCAACAACGACAACTCTTCATCTCGCTTTAAACTGCTTTTATAACAGTCCTGATTATACAAAAAAAATGAAGATGAAAATCCTCTATAGAGGAGTCCAATTCGCTTCTTTTTTGAAAAAAACAGATTTAATCCAAGTCATCAAAGATAGTGTAAATACCCCTTTTCTCAAAGCCGTAAAAAATGGGGATGTAAAAATGATTCAAAGAATATTAAAGAAATCTCCTCGATCTATCAATGATTTGAACTTCGATGGATTGAATGCCCTCACTTTAATCTCTGAACGGTTAGACATTGCAGAGCTATTGATCAGAAAAGGGATAAAAATGGATGTAAAAAATAAATTAGGAGAATCGACACTCCTATACACCATTACACGTAGTCATGTCCATCTTTTATCACTTATGTTGAAGCACGGACTGGATATCACTGGAGATGAGGGCGCTGCCGCCTTAATTTATGCAATGAAGGGGGGAAATAAAAAAATTTGCAGTCTATTGATTGCACATCGGGCCGGAATCGACTCTTCTCAACCCATCCTAAATTATGCCGCTCAGGATACAAAAACCAAAAGTTTTGAGAAAATTATAGAATACCCAAAAATGCAGATGTATATCCAAGAATCACTCAATATTTGTGTGTCTAATCTCGATTATTCAAAAACCAAGCTTTTGTTGGAGAAAGGAGCGAATCCAAATGTGACCCAGAAGTTGCAGCTGTATCCGTTACAATATGCGGCCGCAAAATCAGACCAGCAAAGCTTGAAAATTGTCAGTTTATTACTCAAACATCATGCATGGATAGATATTCAGGACGAAGATCTAAATACCCCTCTCCATTGGGCCTTAGTTAAGAAAAATGTTCCATTAATTATCAAATTGATACGCAATGGAGCTTCTTTAACAAAAAAAAACCTCTACGACATAACCCCTTTTGATCTGTTCCTAAAGGAAAAGGATTTGCTACACATGATTCTCGAGATGGAAAACATCGACTGGAATGCCTCAACTCAATCGGATTTTCCTCTTTTACTCGAAGTTTTTTATAAGAGCAATTTACATTTAGCAAAGTGGCTCATGAAAAAAGGAGCAGATATTGACTATCGCTACTTAGACTCTCCACTCATATTTCATTACTTAAAAAATACACCTATCTTAGATCGAAAAGTGATCCTTTTTTTTATTCAACATGCAAACTTATTTTTGCTTGATTCTAAAGGGAATACGATCTCTAACGTAGCCTCAAAGTATGCAGATGCTGGAATATGTAGCCTATTCTATAATCTAAAAAAATAATCCCATCAGAAAGAGCGGCAAATCTGTCGCTCTTTTAAGCAAATTTTTCCCGAATTTTCACAGGCTTTACATGCCAAATATCCTGACTATATTCCCGAATTGCCCTGTCTGACGAGAATTTACCCATTCTGGCAACATTTAAAATGGATGTCCGGGTCCAGAGTTTTTGATCTTGGTAGATTTCATCTACCCGATCCTGACAATCGATGTAAGATTGATAATCAGCCAGAATCATATAATTATTCTGATAAACCATCTCGTTGATCAAAGGGAGAAAGGCACTTCTATCTCCATGAGAAAAAAATCCAGATTGAATCAAATCGATGACTTCACGCAAATGTAAATTGGTTTCATAAAATTCCATGGGAGAGCATTGTTTGCTTCTTAAAGCTTCGACTTCCTCTGTATTTAAACCAAAAAGAAAAAAATTGTCTTTTCCCACTTCCTCTCGAATCTCAATATTTGCCCCATCTAAAGTGCCAATTGTGAGCGCCCCATTTAAGGCGAGCTTCATATTACTTGTTCCAGAGGCTTCCATGCCGGCCGTAGAAATTTGCTCCGAAAGATCAGCTGCCGGATAAATGCTTTGGGCATTCTTCACATTAAAATTCGGATAAAACACCACTTTCAAACGCCCTTTTACATCGGAATCTTGATTCACAACTTCCGCCACAGCATTTATAAGTTTGATCATTAATTTAGCCATCCAGTAACCAGGGGCTGCTTTTCCTCCAAAAATAAAAGTCCGTGGAGTCATTTCCAAATTGGGATTTTTTTTCAGACGATTATACAGAGTAATAATATGCAAAACATTGAGGTGTTGTCGTTTATATTCATGGATGCGTTTGACTTGTATATCAAAAAGTGTATGGGGATCGACCGCAATACCCGTGCAATCTCGAATTCGTTTGGCCAAACATTGCTTGTTCTCCAATTTCACCTGACGCCAACGCTCTTGAAATTCCGCTTGCGCGGCATACTCTTCAAGATGTTTGAGTTCATTTAAATCGGTGATCCATTTATTCCCAATTTTTTCAGTAATCAGTTGGGCCAAACCAGGATTGCTTAAAAGTAAAAATCTGCGTGGTGTCACACCATTTGTGATATTGCAAAATTTTTCAGGCCACAGCTCGACAAAATCAGATAATAGTTCCTTTTTTAACAGTTCTGTATGCAAAGCAGCTACCCCATTTACTGCATGGGAGCCAACACATGCCAAATAAGCCATGCGCACGTAACGCTCACCATGTTCATCAATTAAGGACATGCGTGTAAGACGATCTGGATCACTAGGATCGTGAATGCGTACTTTATCAAGAAAACGACGATTGATTTCATAAATGAGTTCTAAATGCCTTGGTAATAAACGTGCAAAAAGAGAGATCGCCCATTTTTCTAAAGCTTCTGGCAAAAGTGTATGATTGGTATACGCAAACGTTTTTGTTGTGGTCTCCCAGGCGATATCCCAACCAAGCAAATATTCATCGACGAGTAATCGCATGAGTTCAACAATCGCAATAGAAGGATGGGTATCATTTAATTGTGCTGTAAATGTTTCATGAAAATTCTCTAGTTTTTTCTTTCGGTATAAATGAATGCGGATCATATCCTGGAGCGAACAAGCGACAAAGAAATACTGCTGCTCGAGTCTTAATTGTTTCCCTTGCATGGCTTGATCATTTGGATAAAGCACTTTGGTAATATTTTCTGAATAGACCTTATCTTCAACAGATTTGTAATAATCCCCCGTATTAAAGGATGAAAAATCAAAAGATTTTGTCGCTTCTGCCTTCCACAAACGTAAAGGATTACAAGTATTAACCCCATATCCAAGCACAGGGATGTCAATAGGTATGCCTTTGATAACTCGATCCGCCACCCACTTGACATGATAATTTCCTTTTTCATCACGATAAGAAACTGTATAACCGCCTAATTTAACTTCTACACTAGCTTCTGGACGGCAAATTTCCCAAGGATTCCCTAAACTCAACCATTTATCAGTCTGCTCGACTTGCCATCCATCCCGAATGACTTGTTGAAACATTCCAAATTCATAATGGATCCCATATCCTATTGCAGGAAGCTCTAGAGTAGCTAATGAATCTAAGTAGCAGGCAGCGAGCCGTCCTAGTCCCCCATTCCCTAAACCTGGTTCTGGTTCAATTTCAAGGAGATCTTCTAATTTATAACCGTAAGCTTCAACCGCCTTTCTTACAGCATCTGTAATTTCCAAATTCACGACATTATTGCCTAATTGAGGACCCAGTAAATATTCGGCCGAAAAATAGCAAACAACACGGCTATCTGTTTTAACGATGGTGTCATCTGTTTCGATCAAACGGTGGAAAAGTCGATCGCTAATGCTGTAAGTAACCGCCATGTAATATTCATGCGGCGTTGGTCGTGAAGGATCTTTTCCTAATAAATAAAAAAGATTGTCTTCGAAGGCTTTTTTTAAAGATTCAACACTTAATCCAGTACGAATCGATTTATCCTGATTAACCTTCTGCTGAGAGGGCAAATCCGCTAATGTACTCATCTTATATCCTTATCATTCACATGGGGTTACCTTTTCTTTTTATGTTAGAATTATTTTTTTATTTAAATAAAAAAGAGATGCAGCTACATGTTTGTTAATAACCCAAATCGCGACCATTTCAGGCCAATGCGAGCTAACAGATAAACTAAAAGGAATTTTCGTTTATGCGCAGTACACCTACCGTTTATGACCACATGCGGACTTCATTAAAAACTCTGGTTCCTTTCTTATTGATTACGTTATGCCCTCCATCAGCGATTTTGTTTTGGTATACGAATGTGTCGCTTGACGGATCATTTGTCAATTTGTGGCAACAGATCCAGCACCAAGGATTTTTTCCTTTGCTTTACGAAGTTTGGTCCCCGTTTTTCTTTGGAACGCAAACGGCCTGGACAATCTTGGCCATTTTTGCAGCTTCGCAGCTATTCTTTATGAAAGCACTGCCTGGAAAAATCTATCAGGGTCCCATTACCCCAAAAGGAAATGTTCCCATTTATAAAGCAAACGGTCCATTTGCATACTTCTTAACCTTGACACTCTTTCTTGTTTGTTCCTATGGACTTGAATGGTTTTCACCTACAATCCTATATGACAATTTAGGACCATTGTTAGGAGCATTAAATATTTTCAGTCTATTTTTCTGCTTGTTCCTCTATATCAAAGGTTATGTAGCACCCTCTTCAAGTGATGCTGGTGCTTCTGGCAATCCGATTTTTGATTATTATTGGGGCACAGAACTTTTCCCGCGTTTACTTGGTTGGGATGTTAAGATGTTTACAAATTGCCGTTTTGGAATGATGAGCTGGCCGCTACTTCTGATTTCTTTTGCAGCCAAACAACAAGAACTCTACGGGTTAAGCGATTCAATGGTCGTAGCCGTGCTTTTACAGTTGATCTACATCACAAAATTTTTCTTTTGGGAAACAGGCTACCTGCGTTCACTTGACATTATGCACGATCGCGCCGGCTATTACATTTGCTGGGGATGTTTAGTATGGGTCCCGGGGGTTTATACCTCTCCAACTCTTTACCTTGTGAATCACCCCAACCACTTGGGCCTTCCATTAGCAGCCCTAATCTTTGCCCTCGGAGCCGTTTCTATTATGATCAATTATCTGGCAGACCGACAAAGACAAAAAGTACGTGAAAGTGATGGAAATTGCACCGTATGGGGTAAAAAGCCATTTTTGACAGTGGCCAATTACACCACAGGTGATGGAAAACAAAAGAAAAATATTCTGCTGGCTTCTGGCTGGTGGGGAATTTCGCGCCATTTTCACTACGTTCCAGAAATACTAGGAGCCTTTTTCTGGAGTGTCCCGGCTTTATTTGCAAACTTCCTACCCTATTTTTACGTTGTTTTTTTAACAATCTTATTAATAGAGCGTGCCTTCCGAGACGATCGTCGCTGTGCACTTAAATATGGCGAAGATTGGGAGACCTATTGCAAGCACGTCCCCTACAAAATTATTCCTTATATGGTCTAAGATTTGAAAAGACCAGCGAGTTTCACAAACTAGCTGGTCTATGATTTGCATGTGCAGATTTCGAATAAATAGCTTCTTCTTTCACATACACTCTAAACTCTTACCGATCTCTTTTATCCGGACTTATCGGACATGAATTTTTCCCAATAAGCTGATAATACACGCACCAACTTGCCAAGGCTTCATAAAAGCAGAACAATGCACATGCGAGGAGAATCCAGCTACTCCACCACCAGGCAAGAGCCAATAAGACAACACCAAAGGACAATCTCAATAATCGATCCGTTGTCCCGATATTTTTTTTAAACATCCTCTTTTCCCCAATGATTATAATAATAAAGCATCAAAAACCCATAGATAAGGGGAATGACTCCATCACCAAACCACACAAATGGTCCCGCATTGTAAGGAGCAACATCTCCTTTCCCCCATTGTACAAAATGTCCCCAAGCACATCCAAATAAAAAAACGACGCTTCCTAGAACAGTCGGCACCCAAAATAAAGAGGGAAACCAAGGGCTTAAAACGCCTAAAATTCCAAAAGCTAAATTCGCTACAGCGACTTCAAACTGAAAGGGATTTCCAGTAGGCCACCCAATATTACGCGCCGTTTCGTCGGGCATAAAAGTATGCGCGTAAAATCCAATTAAACCCATACACCCGATGTTAAAAAAGATAATCGATTTTAAGAGAATGGCTAACTGTTCTTTTTTTGTTGTGACTTTATCTTGAAAAATTTTTACAATCGCGTAGATAAGCGCGATCACAAATAAAAAAATTGGTAACATATCAACCTCTTTATTAATAGATTTCCAGCAAAACAGGCTTTTAATATTGAATAATTTCAAACTAGCGCCTAAGCCATTTTTTTTCTATATTTTATTTGCATTTTATAAAGAAAATATTTAGTGATTAAAATGAATCATGTTTTAGGAGATCCATATGAAATTCTTCTTTTCAATCTATGTTGCTTTAAGTGCTTACTTATGCACAGGCTTAGAGACTTTCTCTGAATTTAAAAGTTTAGTATAGTTTATGACTCCACAAGGAGTCTATTATGAACCGCAAATCTTATCCGAGCGACCTAACCAATAAAGAATGGGCTCAAATCGAACCGATACT
>NZ_JBFWIR010000050.1:0-24859 GCF_050255895.1 Parachlamydia sp. | reverse complement strand
AAGCTTCCCCCATATTGATCCGTACGCTGATTGCTAATGGGCGAAAGAAATTGATGGAGGAGATATCCGTGTGCTGAGTGAATCTCAATGAGCTTATATCCAGCTTTTAACGCTCTTTTACAGGCATTTTCAAAGGCCTTTATCATTTCATAGATCCCTTCTTCATTTAATTCTTCGGGACGGGGATCTGTGTCTAGGAAAGGAATTGGGCTAGGAGCAACAGTTGTCCAACCGCCCTCTTGCACGGTCTTTAAGCAAGCCCCACCTCTCCATGGCACATCGCAGCTTGCTTTTCGTCCTGCATGGGCAAGCTGAATCGCGGGTACAGCACCTTGACTCTGAACAAATTCAACTAAGCGGGAGTGAGGACCAATGTGATCATCACTCCAAATTCCCATATCAAAAGGTGTAATTCGTCCATCTCTTGTCACAGCAGTGGCTTCCACAACCACAAGCGAAACCCCACCCGCTGCCCGACTTCCTAAGTGCACTAAATGCCAATCATTCGGCATCCCCTCGATGGCACTGTATTGACACATGGGAGACATCACGATGCGATTGCGTAAGGTAATCCCTCGAATTTTTAAGGGGCTTAATAAATCAATATCAGGGATTTCCCGATCATGGTCACTTCCCGCTGTACACCCATGACAAATGGGTGCATGATGTTTTTCTTTTTCCATTTTATCAACCTTTTAAAAACGTTTATTCTCTTCCTCTATACCAAATAATTTAAATAAAGTTGGAAGAATTAATAATGTTAAAAGTGTCGAGCTAATCAGTCCTCCAATCACGACTGTTGCCAATGGCTTTTGAACTTCCGCTCCCGTCCCTGTAGCTAAAGCCATTGGAATGAATCCTAATGAAGCCACTAAAGCTGTCATTAAAACAGGTCGCAAACGTTGCAAGGCACCTTTTACAATTGCCTCATCCTGCGAAATATTTTGACGACTCAACTGGACGATCGAACTGATTAAAACAATTCCGTTTAGCACAGCAATCCCAGAAAGAGCAATAAATCCCACCGCCGCTGAAATGGAAAAAGGAAAATCTCTCAACCATAAAGCTAGGATTCCACCTGTCAAAGCAAATGGAACGCCGGAAAAAATAATCAGAGCTGAACGGATCGATTGAAAAGCAATGTATAAAAGCAAGAGGATCGCTCCAAGACAAATCGGCACAACTAATGCTAAACGTTGTCTGGCAGACATCAAATTTTCAAATTGACCACCCCATCCTAACCAATAACCTTTAGGTAAATTGACCTGCTTTTGAATCTGCTCTTTAGCCTGCTCAACAAAAGAACCGAGATCGCTCCCTCTTACATTGGCTTGAACAGCCACAAAGCGCTTGCCATTTTCTCTTCGAATCTCATTTAAACCTTCTGCAATTTTAATCTGAGCGATTTCGCTTAGAGGAACATTGGGAAAGTGCGCCCGTCCACCTTTAGTTGAAATGGGGATAGGTAAACCCGCTAAAGCTGTAGGATCCTCACGCAAATTCTCTGGTAGCTTGACCAGAATGTCAAAACGACGGTCCCCTTCAAAAATTTGCCCCGCCTTTCCACCTCCCGTTGCAATGGCTAAAACATCTAAGCCATCTGAAACATTCAGGCCGAGACGGCTGGCTGCATCTCGATCGATTTGCACATCCAAAACGGGTAACCCTTTCGTTTG
Organism: Parachlamydia sp.; assembly: GCF_050255895.1. Taxonomy (NCBI): domain Bacteria; kingdom Pseudomonadati; phylum Chlamydiota; class Chlamydiia; order Parachlamydiales; family Parachlamydiaceae; genus Parachlamydia; species Parachlamydia sp. Next base: position 23,183 of record NZ_JBFWIR010000050.1, on the reverse strand, counting down.
ATCGATTTTAACATCCGCAGCCCCTGGGAGCTTACGTAAAACAACAGCTACTTGCATGGCAGTCGATTGCATCTTATCAAAGTCATCCCCATAAATTTTAACCGCAAGATCACTTCTGACCCCTGAGATTAATTCATTGAAACGCATCTCAATAGGCTGGGTGAATTCGTAATTATTCCCCGGAATTTTTTCTAATGCATTTTCTAATTTTACAATTAAATTTTCCTTCGAAAGATTGGGATTCGGCCATTCATTAGCCGATTTTAAAAAAATAAATGTATCGGAAACATTGGGAGGCATGGGATCTGTCGCAGCTTCCGCTGTCCCTGTTTTAGAGTACACATATGCCACCTCAGGGAATTTGCGAATGGTTTTTTCTACCTGCGATTGCATCAAAGTGGATTGCGTCAAAGAAGTACTCGGAATTCTTACCGCATGCATGGCTATGTCTTTTTCATCAAGCTTGGGAATAAATTCCTGCCCCAAAAAGTTGAAAAGAAACGCCGCAATTAAAATGGCCAATCCCCCACCCGCTAATGCTAAAATGGGTGCATTTAAACTTTTTTCAAGAATAGGCTTGTACCATTTTTTGGTGACTTCAATGAGAGGATTTTCCTTCTCTTGTAAAGATCCTTTCACAAACACAAGAATCATAGAAGGAATGAACGTCAAAGAAAGGATGAATGCAGATAGCAAAGCAAATAACACGGTGATTGCCATGGGGTGAAACATTTTGCCTTCTACACCAGATAATGCCAAAATCGGAATATACACTAACATGATGATGGCCTGACCAAACACTGTAGGCTGAATCATTTCCTGACTTGCGCTCAAAACTTCGTTCGAACGTTCGTTGAAAGTCAATATCCGCCCCAATTCTTGTTGCTTATGGACCAGTCGACGCAAACAGTTTTCGGTGATAATCACGGCTCCATCTACAATGAGCCCGAAATCGATCGCACCCAAGCTCATTAGATTTCCACTGATATTAAATTTCGTCATCCCGATAGCTGTCATTAACATGGATAAGGGAATGATGGTGGCAGTAATCAAAGCGGCACGTATTTGTCCTAAGAAAAGGAAAAGAACGATGATAACTAACAGAGCCCCTTCACCCAAATTTTTAGCTACCGTTGTAATGGTGGCATTCACTAATTTTGTGCGATTTAGAACGGACCGAGCTTCAATATCTGGGGGTAGCGTTTGATTGATCTCCTGCAATTTTTGATCTACATTTTGGGCAACCGTTCGACTATTTGCACCGATTAACATCATGGCAGTCCCCACAACAGCTTCATGTCCATTTTTACTCGCACTGCCCGTGCGTTGCTCTTTCCCAATATTGACTTCAGCAATATCTTGGACACGAATTGGAATACCATCTCTTGTGGCTATTACAATCTTTTTAATTTCGCTGGGAGATTCTAAGCGTTCATCCGATTTAATTAAAAATGACTCGCCTCCCTTTTCAATATAGCCAGGGCCAATGCTTGTGTTATTCTTTTTGAGGGCATCCATGATTTCATGATAGCTTAAACCTAGGGCAATCATGCGCTCAATATTGGGCTCTACATGATATTGACGTACATATCCTCCGATTGAATCCACATCTGCCAATCCCCGAACCTCTTTCAGCTGGGGCTTAATGATCCAATCTTGCACGGTTCTCAAATAGGCAAATTTTTCAACATCCGTTTTTAATAGCTGCCCTTCAGGAGTTAAATAAACATCTTCTTTTTGCCAGCCTGGAGATCCTGGAGTGAATTGAGCATCTTTCCCGTTCGGATGTTTGAAATCTACGGTCCACATGTACACTTCCCCAAGACCTGTGGAGATAGGACCCATCCGCACATCCGCCCCTTCGGGAAGATTCTGTTTGATCGTTCCTAGTCTTTCATTAATTTGCTGACGCGCAAAATATAGATCCAAATGATCATCGAAAATAGCTGTCACTTGTGAAAATCCATTTCTGGTTAGTGACCGAGTTAACTGTAAACCTGGAATACCTGCTAGAGCGGTTTCAATCACATAGGTCACTTGTTTTTCCATCTGAACAGGTGAAAAACCTGGTAACACCGTGTTAATTTGGACCTGATTATTCGTGATATCTGGAACAGCATCGATAGGGAGTTGTGTGAAAGAATAAATTCCATAGGCAGCAACAACTAAAGTGATAAAAATGACCGCGTAGGGATAACGTAAGGCTCTTTGCAAAATCGCGTGAATCATTAATGTTCATGCTCCGCTTCAGCTTTGCCTAGTTCAGCTTTTAATAAAAACGTGTGTGAAGCCGCATATTTTTCTCCGGATTTAATGCCCGAAAGCACTTCCACATTGTTTTTATCACTCGTTCCCTTTTGAATCTCTCGGCTCTCAAAGCCATCGTGCGTTTTAATGAAGAGAACATCCTGTCCGTTAATATTTTGAATGGCCTCTTTTGGCACAACAATATCGGCAGGAACTTTTTTTGTTCCGATATTCACCGTCACAAATGTTCCCGGTCTCCATTTGTTCTCATCATTTTGCAATTCTGCAATGGCTTTTGCTGTGATGGTTTCTTCTTGAATGATGGGACTTAAATAGATAATTTTGGCATCTGCTGTGAGGTTTTCAATTGGAATTGTGATTTCCACATGCTGCCCTTCTTTGACTTTGTAAGCATCTTTGGGGTAAATCCCTATTTCAACCCATACTTTAGACACATCTGCGACTTCATAAATGACAGCAGTACTTTCTACAAATTCTCCGGTCGTAATGTGCCGTTGTAAAATAGTTCCATCTATTGGTGCATAAACGGTATATAAACGGAGAGAGGGGTCATTTTCCTGTGCAAAATCAGGAAGGGCTTCATCATTGATCCCCAAAGCCTGCAACTTCTGCTTAGCGAGTTGTAATTGTATTTTGGAATCCTCATAAGACGATTTTGCATTCAAATAATCTTGTTCGGGAGAAATTTTTTTGTCATATAAACGGGATTCTCGTTCAAAAAGAGATTGACTTAACCGCATTTTTTCTAAAGCAGCTAGATACGTCGCCTTCATATCCGCAATTTCACGACTCTCAAAAACCGCAAGTGGCTCTCCTTGTTTGACGGTATCCCCGATATTTTTCTTGGCTTCCTTGACAACACCCGAAATTTTGGGAAGAACATGCGCAAGACGATCGGGATGCAACACAATTTTTCCTCGGGCTGATAGCTGAAGGTCTAGCTCTCCTGATGAGGCCTCCTTAATTTGAATGTCAAAATCTTTAATCTGCTGAGGCGTCAAATGAATAAAATTTTCTTGGGCATGGTCATGCACAGCAACTTTATCTCCATCATTTACCTCTGTCTTTCTCTCGGCGCCCCATCCAAACCACAGCATGAGAAAAAGCAGAACGCCTCCAATAAGCAAGATTATTTTTCTTTCCATCCTAATCAACCTGACTGCTTAAATACCGAAGTTCGGCCTGTTTGCTATGATAATTTTTTAAAGCTTGGACATAATGATCTTCGATCTCAAATAGGGTCCTTTGTGAATCCAGCATGTCTAAATATTCAAATTTCCCCTCTCTATAACCTTCTTCAGATAATTTAAAAGCTTGTAATGCCGCTTCTAAAATCCCTTCTTTTAATCGTTTCGATTCATGATAACTACGCATAAACTCTCGGTGTATTGCAGCTGATTTATTCTCTAATAAAACTTGCAAGGCCATAAATGAATCTTCCAATTTGCGTAGATTGGCTCGTGATTTTTCAATATTCCCTTGATTTCGATTAAATACCGGAATAGGCAATGAGGCACCTAATATCATGCCTTGATTGTGTGTGTCCCGTATAGTCTTATACCCAACAGATAGGGTTACATCTGGAATTGCAAGCGACTTCTCTAAATAAACACTTTGCAGACTCGCGCTTTGCTCGAGTTGGGCTTGAATCCATTCTGGATGGTCGTGTAAGTAAGCCAAATAGGCATCTAGAGATTGGGGAGCTTGGATAAAATAAAAATTAAAGCCCACACTCTCAAAATCAGGCACTGTCTCCCCCCAAAATTGAGAGACTTGCTCACGAGCCGTTTCAAAATTTACTCGAACCTTTTCTAATAAAATATCCGCGTTCGCAACGCTAATTTCGGCCTTATGCTTTTGGATGATGGACACTTTCCCAGCCTCCACTTTTGCCGAAACAACATATAAAACTTCTTTAGCAATTTTGTTTTGTTCTTTCACAATGCGCAATTGCTCTTGTGCCGCCACAAGATCAATAAAGGCTCTCGTAAAGCGATTCAAAAGTTGAAGTTTGGCAACTTCCACACCTAGACAGGCTGCTCGAAAAAGATAATCGGTTGTTTTGGACCGAAGCTCTCTCTTCCCTCCTGTTTCAATTAATTGCGCGTATTCATAGCGGGATTCGGCCGCATTCCATCCATGCCAATTGCGATTTCCAAAAACGTTTTCGACGCTATAGGACAAAATAGGGTTGGGATAAAATCCCGCCTGAACATGAAGTCCTTTTTTTTCTTCTGCCTCTGCCTCACTCATTTTTAACTGAGGAGAGCAAGCGAGTACGCGTTGAATTCCCTCCTCTAGCGTTAACACTTTTTCTTGAGAAACGGCTAGGGTTGTGGCGAAGAAAGACAAAAACAAAATAAGTATAATCAAGCTCTTCTGCATAAAATATGCGTTTCCCCAAAAAAACAGATCTAATCTTTATCTACTCTTTCATGCAATCTGAAGCAAGCTCGAAGTACAGGCAGCTCGATTTCAATAAAAGAATTATTCCTTGATTATTAGGTCTTTAAAATGTTATCCTTGGCTAAAATTAAAAAATATTTTAAAATAGTTCTTACAACTTTCAAAAAGGGAGCATCCATGTCGAATCATTCATCCGACACATGGAACAAACAGTCGGGTTATATTTGGTCATTAATTGGCTCAGCTGTTGGATTTGCTAACGTGCTGGCTTTTAGTGCTCAAGTTTACAAAAATGGAGGAGGCGCGTTTCTAATTCCTTATTTTATCGCTCTTCTTAGCCTTGGTGTTCCGATGTTGCTGCTTGAAGGGTTAATTGGATACCAGTGGAAGCTTCCTGTCGTTAGCGCCTACGGAAAAGTATTGGGTAAAAAAGGCAAAATGTTAGGCTGGCTTGCGATTTTGAGCTGCATGACAATTGGCGGTTTTTACATTGTTTTAACAGGTTACTCGGTCGCGTATACGTATTTTGCTGCAACTAATCAAATTCCCGACGACTCCCAAGCGTTTTTTCTTCATTCCTTCTTGAATATTACGCCATCTATTCGTGAATTCGGGTCTCTTTCATGGACTATTTTGCTTTCTACTGTAGCCGTTTGTACAGCAACCTGGTTCGTCCTTGTGCGTAATGTCAAAGATGGAATTGAAAAGATTTGCACATTGTTTATGCCTTTAATGGCCTTTATTATGACCCTTTTGGCTGTAGTCATGCTTTGCTTGCCCGGGGGAATTAATGGGTTGTATTTTTACCTGAAACCCGACTTTTCTAAATTGCTCGATCCTACTTTGTGGAGAGATGTTTTTGGACAACTTTTCTTTAGCCTCTCATTGGGATTAGGAATTATTGTCGGTTACTCCAGACATACAGGCCAAAATACGAATATTGCACGCGCCATGATTTGGGTGGGATTAGGTGACTTTGCAGTCTCCTTTATCTCAGGATTGGCTATTTTTGGTTGTTTAGCTCACGTCAGCTATATCCAACAAATTCCTTTTGATGCGATTCTATCAACAGATTCCACATTTGATATTGGATTTATTCTATTTCCAACCATGTTAAAGTTTTTTGGAACGACGCTCTCGATTGTCATGGGTGTTATCTTCTTTACCTGCATTTTTATTGCAGGGATTACAGGTGTTTTTTCCATTGTAGAAAGCATCGCTGGAAACTTCGAAGTGGAATTCGCTTTTTCACGCAAAAAAGCTGTGACCATTACAACCGCTATCTTGGGAATGTTTGGAATCGCGTTTTGCATGGGCAATGGATCGCACATCATTGACGCCTTAGCTCCTATGGTATTGGGTATAAACATGTTAATTGGCGGATTAGCCCTGATTGCTACATTCCAATATGCATCAAAGACAACACGCGAAGACCCGCTATGGTACAGCGGCAATAAATTGACAATATATGCCTTTTTACTGCGCTATTTTGCACCCTGTGTATTGACTTGCATCCTGGTAGGTAACTTGCTTCAAGAATTTGATGGCTTTGATATTGCCAAAGGAGTCCGCTGGTCTTGGCTTGTAGGGGCACTCTTCTTCTCTGGTTTCTTAACTTGGTCAACAGAATTTAGCTGGTTCACTCAACGAAAACCCCTCTTTAAAGCAAAAACACCAGAAGTAATCGGATCGTCTGAATAATCTAGAGGAGGGCTCAAGTCCTCCTTTTTTGTAATGCCCACACGGACTTGCCTCAAGAACCAGAGCAAGACGACTTAAGCCAAGCGAGGATTTGTGAAAAAATCTAATTAACCATGAGATAGACAAGAGTTTATTTCTAGTTTAAAGTTTGATTTCTGAGATTAAAAAAGAGGAATAAAATTAAATGATTAAAAAATTTTCCACCTTAATAATATTTCTGATATGCGCGACTTCTGGCTTTGCGGCGCCTCTACTTCATGTTGTTCACAATGTATATGAAAAAGGGTTTAGTATCGATGGGTATGATCTTTTATATGATGAACAAAATAAAAATGAAATAAAATTAGGCGATCAATTTTACATACAAGATAAAACAATTGATCAAATTACAGAGGGAAGCTACCAATACCTTCTGCTTTTAACGAACCCTAAGACTCGTGAAACTTCATGTTTTAAATCTAGAATTATCAACAATCAAGATTCAGTCCCTATACTCGACGTGGAAAAACTGGAATCTGGGGATTATAATGTAACCCTTGAAGATGGCTCTCAGTACAAATTAACACACCAACAGAATAAATCTTTCCAAGTCGAACCCGGTGATATGCTTTCATTTGGAGGGCTCGATCATTATGCATTATGGAGAAATTATTATAGTAATTTTGAAGAACACCGGGCTGATGGTTCCAAGCATTGGCTTGGGGATTTACCCAAGGAAGAAAAATCCGTATGGGATAATAGTGGACTTTCCAATAGAAACATGCTCTTTTTTGGAGGAGCGGTTTTAGACTGGCATTATTCGGCTTACTCAAAGACTTGGAATTATCCCGATTGTATTTTTTATACAGTAACAATTAACCGAGATAATGTTCCATTGCCCGGTTTTTTTAGAACCACTGGTTTATTTAGGAAACCAACCCCTTTAGTAAATTCAAATACCTTTCGAATTCGTTGGGCTGGCGAATATGAAATCAAGCGCACAGTAGCTTGTATCGTGAGTTATTATCTTATTGAATTTTTCGATTTCTATCCAGGATCTAAGCTCTCCCTCAACAATCCGGATGATCTAGACAAACTTCAGTCTTGCAACACATTACGTTTTGTGAGTAAAAAGAATGAGCGAGAATTCATTTTTGAAACCCCTGATAAAGAAAAAATTATCCTTAGCCTTGATCTACAAAAAAGAGCGAGACAATATTAATCTTTTTCTTATCAAACCAGACCTAGTGGGAATCCTGCAATTTGTAAATTGCAGGATTCCGGACGGATAGACCAAGCCCTTCACTCTTTCAGCTATATCAATAAAACCTTCCTGATTTTCTCAGGTTTGATTTTTGCTCTTGCTAGGATATGGAAATTTAAGCTTTCTGTTAACTTTCTCCTCGTCGATCTGAATTCTTTAAAACCCAATATGTATTCCGTCCATTCCCAATTTTTTCTAAAAATTTCCTTTGCTTTAATTCAAATAATTCGGCTCTCAAAGTTCTTTCAGAAATAGAATGATTGAACTTTTCATATATATCTTTGGCTGTAAGTTTTTTGTTGCCTCGAAAAAAAGAAATTAACTCTTCTTGCCTATAGGTAAGTTGTGTTAGATCTTCAGAGAGGACATAGGCTTCTTTTAAGGAGTGAGGCTCAATGATTACCCTTAAAGCTGATCCCAATTCTTGCCAGACTGGAAGAGGATAATTATCCTTGCGACATACAGCTTCAATCCGTTTATAACCTGTACCCCATTCCTCTATGAAACGTAATTCCCGAAAAACTCTAGCAATCACTTTATTTCTTACATGACTAACGCCCGAAAAAAAATCTTCCATTGTATATCCGAATGGAAGCATCCCTGGACTTTCTATTTCCATGCGATCGGAATAAATCATCAATCGACAATGCATTCCTCGAAGAGAATAATCGCCATGGACTAAAGCATTGGCCATAACTTCGCGAATTATAACAGGTGAATATTCTGGAATATCCTTTCTTTTGATTTGAGTTATTTTTGAACCTTGAGCAGTGTTTCTTTTGATAAATTTCTGGATCTCTTCAATTGCTTCTATAATAGAACCCTGCGTATCGTATTGATCAATAAATTCTACCTTTTCCGTTCCCAAAAACCTCGCACAGCGAACCACCGCATTTGGAAAAAAATGTTCCCGGATTTGATCTTTACCAAACAGAATCACCCCACCATTTGAACAAATCGTTTTCTTTAAATGAGGAACAAGAACTCCAAGGCTAATTAATTTTTGCTGATCAATCTCTTTACCTATACCGCTAAATAGTTTTTTAATTTTTTCCATATCAAGATCATGAATATCTGTACCAGGACACGGCTGTTGGTCGAAAAATTTCTTGGATTTAGAGCGATTTAATTCATCTAACAATTCTTGTTCTGCAACTCTATTTGTCGAACCTAGTCTGACATAAACACCTTTAATTGGACCTTTTGCCTTCAAGTAAAACGGCCCAAGCCAATGAGCAACTTTGATGATAAGAAGAGAGGCTTCTTCTATCGATATAACATCAATTTCAGGCATTAAAGGGGGATAAATACTATCTGATATCGCATTCGTCAAACGTTCTTCTGCTTCAAAGACATCCTTGATTCCTGTAACACTTCCATCATTTTCTTTTCCTACAATTAAAATGCCACCTGCGGTGTTAGCAAATGCAACGAGAGTTTTAAGAATAGGTTGTAGAGAAGAAAGATCCCTTTTAAATTCTAAAGTCCTTCCTTCTGGCATGTTTAAAAGCTTTAAAATATCCATCGTACTTCCTTAGCAGAATATCAATAGTCTTTTATACCTCTCCAAATTCTGCCAGATTCTGCCAGATTTTGCCAGATAAACATATGTCTTTTCAGATATCTGAATGTATGGTTTTTGGATTTTTAAAATCGCTGGATTTCCAGATTCTGCCAGATTCTGCCAGATTCTGCCAGATTCTGCCAGATTCTGCCAGATTCTTGACAAATACATTCATTTTATTTAAAAAAATGGAAAATAAAAATATTTTGTAAAAAAAACAGAGGCTTAATAGCTAAACTAATTTGGTTTTAATTATGTCATTTGAAAATTTTTGTACTTTTTGTGTTGCCAGCCTGGGACAATACCCTTATATAGAGCTCAAGATATCAAAACACACACTTACGGGACGTTGGAGCAGTTCAGATGCAACAGCTCTATCTGAAGAAGGCATTAATAACGCTGAAAGAATAGCTAAGATGTTTAAAACGTTGGCTTTTGCATAGCTTTAAGCGCTTACAGTAGCCGAACGATAGAAACGGCCTCGCTCATTTTGAATTCAGCCATTTATAAAATATAAATCTCAAATATTAAAACTGAATATTTTTCAATCCCCTCCTCTTCGCCTTTTTTTTGACTCTTTTCTTTCAACAACATATACTTGTGTGACTTAGTAAAAAAAGGATGATTTTATGGATATTTCTAAACCTCCAGGCGTTTTCGATATACTTCCCCGTGGCACAGAAGAAACTTGGCAGCTATCTCATTTATGGACATATGTAGAATCCGTTATCCGCAAACTTGCTGCTGAATATGGTTTTGAAGAAATTCGCACACCTATTTTTGAACGCACAGAATTGTTCAAAAGAGGTGTTGGAGAAGCAACTGATGTAGTTTCAAAGGAAATGTACACCTTTGAAGATCGCGGTGGTAGATCCATGTCCCTACGCCCTGAAGGCACTGCCCCTGTTGTTAGATCTTTTGTCGAACATAATCTCCATACAGAATCCCGCACACACAAGCTTTTTTACATCGGCCCAATGTTCCGCTACGAGCGCTCCCAAGCTGGACGTTATCGTCAACACCATCAGTTTGGTGTCGAAGTCATTGGTTGCGATGCGCCTGAACAAGATGCAGAAGTCATTGATCTTCTCTACACACTGTACAGACGTCTAGGTCTATCTAACCTGCAAGTTTATATTAACTCCATTGGAACACCAGAAGCCCGCATTGCTTATAAAGAGGCTTTGAAAAACTATTTAAAAGAGCATTTTGATGGCCTTTCAGAAGATAGTAAAACACGTTTTGAAACAAATCCTTTGCGTATCTTAGACTCTAAAAATCCTGGCGATCAAAAAATCGTCACTTCAGCGCCTTCGATCCTCGACTTTTTGGATGATGCATCACGCACCCACTTTGAAACCGTCAAACAACTTCTGACACAATTAAACATTCCTTTTGTAGTCAACTCCAACCTTGTCCGAGGTTTAGATTATTACAACAAAACTGTTTTTGAAATTGTTTCCGGCCAACTAGGGGCTCAAAACAGCGTCGGTGGCGGCGGTCGTTACGATGGATTAATTAAAACGATCGGCGGGCCAGATCTTCCTGCACTTGGCTTTGGAACTGGCATTGAAAGAATTATCCAAACAATGCTAAAGCAAGAAATTGCTCTTCCTAATCCCTATCAACCCGCATTATTCTTTATTCCTCTGGGTAAAGAAGCCGAAAAAACATGTTTTACGCTGGCACACGATCTTCGTCAAAAAGGCATATCGGTTCAAATGGATTTCTCAAGAAAAAAAATTGGAAAAGCGATGCAGCTTGCCAATCAGGTGGGAGCTCGTTTTGTCGCCGTTGTGGGTGACCAAGAACTCCAAAAAAGAGAAGTCCAACTGAAAGAAATGGCGACTGGGGAAACTTATACAGCACCTCTCTTTCATCTAAATCGAATTCTGGAAATCGAAACAAGCTCCCATGACATTTTGAAAGTTTGGAATGAAATGCATAGACCTTTTGAAGAGCCTGGAGAAGCCGAGTTCTTTTTTAAAAAAATTTCCCAATCTATCGAACAAACGAAAAATCTGACTCAGCAGCTTCAAAGTGCCATGGAAGAAATCCAAGATATCATTGAATAACTAAACTGATTGTCGATTTTCAGGAGATATATGTTTAATTTTGTTAGAACCCACGATTGTGGGTCATTGCGTCAAGAAGATACAGGCACCTCCGTAATCCTTTCGGGATGGGTTCATCGTCGTCGTGACCATGGAGGTCTTATCTTCATCGATTTACGCGACCGCTATGGTTTAACTCAACTTGTATTTGACCCAGAAACGAATGCTGCAGCTCATGCTGTGAGTGAAAAACTGCGTTCGGAATGGGTCATTTCAATTCAAGGTCACGTCATCGAACGTACACTTGATATGAAAAACCCCAAATTAGCAACTGGAGACATCGAAGTTGTTGTAGACCATATTGAAGTTTTGTCTACCGCTAAAACTCCTCCTTTCTCTATTTGTGATGAATCGATTGAAGTGCATGAAGAACTCCGTTTAAAGTACCGCTATCTGGATATTCGCCGAGGCGATGTGGCCGAAAAACTCATTGTTAGACATAAAGCAATGCTCACTACGCGCAATTATCTCAGCCAAAGAGGTTTTCTCGAAATTTCCACTCCTATTCTTGGAAAATCCACTCCAGAAGGGGCTCGTGACTATCTGGTTCCTTCTCGCGTTCACCCGGGGAGTTTCTATGCGCTTCCTCAATCGCCTCAAATTTTTAAGCAACTCTTAATGGTTGCGGGAATGGATCGATACTTTCAAATCGCCCCTTGCTTCCGAGATGAAGACCTTCGCGCAGATAGACAGCCCGAGTTTACACAAATCGATCTCGAAATGAGCTTTGCAACACCAGATATTCTCATTCCAATCATTGAAGGCCTCATACAAACGCTATTTAAAGAATGCTGCTCCATTGAGATCCCCTCCTCATTTGAAACACTTTCTCATGCCATTTGCATGGAAAAATATGGCTGCGACAGACCGGACATGCGCTTTGAAATGACACTTTCTACGCTTGACGACATTGTGGCAGGATCTAGCTTTTCTGTATTTCTTGATCAGCTTCGCGAAGGCGGAACTGTTAAGGGGATTTGCGTTAAAGGCGGCTCTGACATAACACGCAAAGGAATTGAAACCTATACAGAATTTGTCGGACGTTTTGGAATCAATGGATTAGCTTGGATGAAAATGCAAGAAGGCACATTAACCTCTAATATTGTCAAATTCTTTACACCTGAACAGCAACAACAGCTGATCGAACGGTTGCAGGTTGAAAACGGTGATTTAATTTTCATGGTGGCTGATCAAAAATCAAGCACTAACCAAGCTCTCGACCATCTACGTCGGCGCATTGCAAAAGATCGCAATCTGATTCCTTCAAATACCTATCGATTCTTGTGGGTAAGAGATTTCCCTTTATTTAATTGGAATCCAGATGAACAGCGCTTAGAAAGCGAACATCATCCCTTTACATCCCCTCTTCCAGAAGATTTGCATTTGCTAGATTCAGATCCTTTAAAAATGCGCTCTTCCGGATATGATCTCGTATTAAACGGGTATGAAGTTGGAGGCGGCTCTCAGCGGATTCACAGCAGTGAATTGCAGCAAAAGATTTTCGAAAAGCTCAAATTAACACCCGAAGAACTCAAAACAAAATTTGGATTTTTCCTTGAAGCATTAAGCTTCGGAACACCTCCTCACTTAGGTCTGGCATTAGGATTGGATCGTTTGGTCATGCTCCTAACAGGTACAGATAACATTCGAGATGTCATTGCTTTCCCTAAAACACAAAAAGCCAGTGACCTTATGCTCGAATGCCCCTCTTTGGTGGTAAAAAAGCAGCTGCATGAACTCGGAATTTCCGTCGAAGAAGAAAAGAAACACTGATTTTTTTGACAGAATTTCGCGGATCGCCTAAAGTACAAGATTGATTTTATTTCCAATTAGGAGGAGAAATTTATTTATGATTAAGAAAAGTCGCATATGGGCTCTTGTTGCTCTATCAAGCCTATTTCTTCAAGCTGGTGCTCTTTCTGCTGATCAAACAGCAACTCAACAGGAGTCTAAACCTGCGCAAGCAGCTCCTCAAGAGATCGACATCATGAAACTTTCTGAAGCATTCGGTAACTTTATTGGTCGTAATTTGAATGCTCCAGGCATTAAGTTCGATCTCGAAAGTATCATTAAAGGAATGCGAGATGGGGCAGCCAATAAACCGTCACCATTGACAGATCAAGAATACGAAACAATGATGACTCAGTTGCAAGCAAAGGCTTACACAGAGCTAGCGAGTGAAAATTTAAAGGCTGCTAATCAGTTTTTAAAGGATAACCTCAAAACAGCAAATCTCGTGGAAATTGAGCCAGGCAAGCTTCAGTATGTGATCGTCGAAGCAGGCCATGAGCCAACAGTCACAGAACATGCTTCTCCTCTTGTTAAATATACAGGAAAGTATATTGATGGATCCGTTTTCGGAAGCTCGGATGACACTGGAGGCCCTATTACAGTACCTCTAGACCAAACAATACCAGGCTTTAGCAAAGGTATTTTAGGGATGAAAGAAGGGGAAAAACGTAAACTGTTCGTGCACCCTGATTTAGGCTACGGCACTTCAGGACATCTTTCTCCAAACTCACTCCTCATTTTTGACGTTGAAGTGATTAAATCAGATAACAGTGCGGAAGACAAATCCAAGCCTTTACCTGATTTTTCTGATGAAAATTCAGACAAAAATTCTCGCTAAGTTTCATTCATATTGCTAGGCAGCTATTTTACAATAGCTGCCTTTCTTTTTTAAGGTTTAATTGCGTGGCTGTTGTTCTTTTCCAACCTCAAATTCCCCAAAATACAGGGAATGTTGTACGTACTTGTGCTGTAACGGGACAAAATCTCATCTTAATTGGTCCCCTCGGCTTTTCCATAACTGATCGCTGGCTAAAACGGGCGGGGCTCGATTATTGGGAAGGTGTCAATGTTCAGGTTCTAGACAATCTTGAAGAGTTGTTAGACAGAACCTCTGAAAATTTCTATTTCTTTTCAAGCCATGCCACACAAAACTACACAGATGTAAGCTATCAACCCAAAGATCTACTTATCTTTGGCGCTGAAACACATGGACTGCCCGAATCGATTACAAACAAATGGCCGAATCGTTGTGTGAAAATTCCTATGGTCTCTGGTGTGCGTTGCTTGAATTTAGCAACATCAGTAGGAATAGGCGTCTATGAAGCATGGAGACAAAAAGGATTTAAAAAAGAATAACCTCTTTTGAAAATCGAGTTCAATTTCAAAAGAGGTTAAAATCGTTAGAGAGCGGCTGTGATCAACTGTCGCAACGCATCAATATCTTTTAAGCCAACAACTCGGCGAACTTCTGCACCATCTTTAAAAAGAATGATGGTTGGAATAGAAGTGACTCCAAGATCCGCTGTGGTTTCCTGAGCATTTTCAATGTCAAGCTTTGCGATCGTCGCTTTTCCGTCCATTTCTGTGGCTAGCTGTTCAATCACAGGAGCAATCATACGGCAAGGACCACACCAATCTGCGTAAAAATCAACTAAGGTTACACCCTTAGAAATAGTTTCTTGAAAATTTTTATCATCTAAATATTTTAATTGTTCTGCCATATTCTCCCCTTATTTTAGTGAATGAGAAAATCCGAACAAGTCGGAGCGTCTTTTTATCTCTACTCTTATTATCGCATATTCTTTCGTTTTCTTCCACCGATTTCCTCCTAGCCAATTTTGCTAAAATGAATGAAGGTATCTTTATTAAATCTTTAAGTTTGCGTGTTATATATTTTCTCTAATTTAAACATGGACCAGCGCATGTTTCTAACCTAACATTTTGTGTTTAAAAAGTTAGAAAATTGGATCCATATTTTTAAACTGTTTTTGGGCCTTGGATTTTGCATGCTTAAAGTTTTTTATATCACTGCAGTGATTTTTATTTTTTTCTTTTTCATTTACCCGCTGATTGGAAAATCCACGGCCTCATTTTTATTAGTCAATATGTCTAATCAAGATGAAATGCCACGTCATTTTCGTATTTGCCATCAAGAATTGGCCCCTTCCATAAACTCTGATCATCTGTCAGATTTAAATGCCTCGGCAAGCGCTCAGTTTTGTGCAAATTCCCTACAAAAGATCTTATCTATTCTCCCCACGAATAAAGTGACAATTGTTGATCTGCGCGAAGAATCGCACGGTTTTATTAATGGTGATGCAGTCAGTTGGTATGGAACAAGAGGCTGGAGCAACCGCGGTAAAACGCTTGATCAAATCGAGGATGATCAACTACAAAAACTTTCTAAAAGTGGAAAACAACCTTTTTTAGTCGCCTATAAACAAAAAACATACCCTGTGCTTCTTTTTCCACGTGACATTTTTACAGAAGAAGAGCTTGCCCATTCGCTTAATGTCGATTACTTGCGACTTCCTGTAACGGATCATTGCCGCCCTACAGATGAAATCATCGACCAGTTTCTTGAATTTGTTAAAACACTTTCGCCCGATACATGGTTACATTTCCATTGTTCAGCTGGACAGGGAAGAACCACGACCTTCCTAGTGATGTATGATATCGTCAAAAATGCCACAAAAGTTTCTCTTGAAAATATCGTCAAAAGACATGAAGCATTGGGGGGAATCAATATTCTTTCTTTACCGTCCGATCATTTTTGGAAGCATGAACATGCCGAGCAAAGAGCCGAGTTTATTCGTTTGTTTTATGAATATTGTAAGGACGGCCATCATTTGGAAACACCCTGGTCTCTTTGGTTTGAAAAAAAATGGCACGCTTTGAATGACTAGAAAAAAAGACAACCTTAATCTATACTCATCTTCATTTTTAATTAAACCCAACGATTTGCCATGCCGTATTATGTTTTAGCTTACTATCATTTCACTCCATTAGAAAATCCACGAGAAGAAGTTATATCTCACCAAAAATTTTTTAAAGACAGAGACGTTTCATCTCGTATTTACATCTCCGAACAAGGTATCAACGGGCAGATGAGCGCCTCCGACCAAGATGCTGAAGCCTACATGAACTGGTTGCATGCCAAACCCGATTTTGCAACAGTTGAATTTAAACTGCATACACATCATGAGCATGTTTTTCCTCGAAAAAGTGTTAAATATAGAAAAAACCTAGTCGCATACGACAAAGCCGTTAATCTAAACTTGCGAGGAGAACACGTTTCCCCCAAAAAATGGCGTGAAATGCTAGAAGACCAAGAACACAAAATTTTGATTGATGTGCGCAACGATTATGAGTGGAAAGTTGGTCATTTTGAAAATGCAGAGCTCCCTCCTTGCGAAACTTTTCGCGATTTTGATGGATATTCTGACAACCTAAAAGAACAAGTCGATCCAAAAAAAACGCCGGTCATGATGTATTGTACAGGTGGGATACGATGTGAGCTTTACTCCTCCATTTTAAAAGAAAAAGGATTTGAAAAAGTCTACCAACTTCATGGGGGAGTCATTAATTATGGTCTTCAGGAAGGTTCTTCACATTGGAAAGGAAAGCTCTTTGTATTTGACGACAGGATGACAGTTCCCATCAGTGAGGAAGAGTCCGAAGTGATCGCAAAATGCCACCATTGCGGTGTTTCAGCAGAATCTTATTACAACTGCGCAAATATGGATTGCAACCATTTGTTTATTTGCTGTTCTGATTGCCTATTGGAATTAGCAGGTTGCTGTAAGGAGGCATGCAAAGACGCTCCAAGAGTTCGCCCTTATCACGATCAAAATCCTCACAAACCATTTCGTAAATGGCATAATTACTTCACAGAAAAGAAAAAAGAAGCCTAATCTTTTTCTTTTTCTCTCCTTTGCCTCCTGAAACGTAGACAAAGGAGAGAAATCCTTCACTTCCTCATCAACACTCCTCAACAAATCTATGAATTTAAATAAGTCATTTCGTTAAAATGCTTAGCTTTAAGTAAAAATCATAACAATTCTAAATAACATAGGATTTAATATGCCCAGCAAACCCCTCATTGGTATTTCACATTTTTTGCAGCTCGCTCCCTCTAATGAAAATGTTCAGACTTCCGATAAAATACTCGTTTATCGCGGTAAAACCTTTCAAGTTATTGCTAAAGACACAACATTAAAATCAGATAAAAAAGTATCCACAGTTCGTCAACTCTATCACCTACACAAGCATATTCGTAATACCGAAAACTCCCAGGAAGAGCGCCAGAGGCTTGCAAATGTTGCCAATCAATTTCAGCTAAAAAAAGGATCTTGGTTTAGACGTTTTTTCTCAGCCATTCAGAATTTTTTCTCTGGTTATGGTTTAACAACGTCCTACGGCATCCTTACAAAAATCAAGGATATAGGGAAAACTCTCGGCAATCCATCTCCTGGGCAACCAAAAAAGCCTTCCGAAACCCCAAATACGGAAACAAAAAAGCAAGCAGAAGATCAGCCAGCAAGCGAATCTGCACAAAATCAAACAGAGATTCCACCAAAATCTGATACTAAAACAACAACAGAGCCAACAACTCAAGACCCTGAATCCCCTTCTGTACCCGATGTGCATTCAGCTACTGAAACTGAAAGACCGGAAGAAACAGACCAAAAGGAAGATGAAGAAGTCGAAGCTCAATCAACTGAGACCAAAGAATCTGTTAAACAAGCTCCAAGTCCTACTGCAGAAGAACAAGCTTCAATTCAGCAACCAGTATTCTCTACAGAACCCTCAAGCACACCATCAGTTGCCTCCTCCGCATCCGTTGAGGCAACAAATCCTCAAGAGATAGAAGCTCAACATGCGCAACCAGCGGCTGTCGTCGAGCCATCAAATGCAGCATCTCTCACAAAAGAAGCTACTCCTGCCGTCCAAAATAGAGGGAAAGAAACCAGAGAAGCTGAATCTGAAGTAATGCATACGCCCTCTTTAGAAGCTGAGCCTCCAACCCCTCCAAAGGACACTCGCACAGAGGTCGTTCAGCCAAAGGCACAACAAACCCTATCAGCAACAAACAAAAAACTATCCGTAAAGAAATTAATCTCTTCTTTTTCTGGTTCACCAACAAAAAGTACTCAACCAGTAAAAACAGCGCAATCCCCAGTTGCTAGAATAAAACCTCAGCCTACTCAAACACCCCCCTCTACACCGCACAAGGCTCTTGAGACTGAAGCCATTCAATCCACTAGCGCCCCTGTAAATGGAAGCCTCGCAAAAAAAATGGCTTCTGAAACTAAAGTTGCAACAAATACTCAGTCTACTGTAAAAACAGAATCTCCTGAGACCAAAGTCGTTTATCCTACGAGTAATCCAATAGGAAGTCCGACAAAAGTCATGCGCATTCCAACCGATGGAAAAGAGCCGCAGCCAATACAAGTACCCGCTCCTATCAATATAGATGCAGCAGAAGATGTTGAAGCATCTGAAACCAAAGTCACCCAACCAACAGTGAACGTTATACCAGATGTTAAAGTCGAACCTCAGCAAATTCCCAATCCGACTTCTACAAGCATGAGCTCTGCACAAGCTGAAAATAATACAATTCACGTAGAGGATGAGTCAGACGCTTCGGGAACTTCAGTTTCTAAGCTTGAAGAAAATGAACCTGTAAATGGAAAAGCAACGATTCTTAGACCACCAAAACGCAAATCTCAAATGCCGCTTGAAGCACCACCCGTACCCCCTCTTCCTCCTATTGAGGGAACTCTCATTCAAAATGCCGCGCCATCTCCCATTTCAGCTAATCTGGAAAAAGTTGAATTTATGCAAAAATCCGTAGCACTAAGCAAAGATTTTGCCTTTTTGTCTCAAAAATTAACTAAATCAAGCAAAAATAATTTTAAAGAAAAAATAAAAGCATTTAAAATAGAAGACTTGGGACATTATGACGCCTTAGGATTTGGAAAGGAACTCCCACTTGCATCCATCCAATTTATTTTTGAAACTCTTTCATCAAGCGACAATCTAAAAAGTTTCTTAAAAGCACTGCTTGCAAAAAATTCCACGATGATGGCCTTTTACAATGTAAGCCAAGGTGCTTTGTCGTTAAAACTTGATGAGCAAGTTGTGTATATGCGAAGAATACTGAAGCATTATTATACAAAAAAGGCTTTTCAAGAAATGTTCATAAAATCATTTACAAATGATGAAAATACAGAATTTTGCAAAACATTTATCTTAGCTTGTTTAGATTTTAAAGATGAAAAAAGAAGAGCGTATTATCTTCAACATTTGAAAAATTCTGGAGACCTCGTAATCAAAGTATTGAAAAAAGATAAATTTAAAAAATCATTGACACCTAGAAGATTGGAAATATTCACGGCTTGGACTCAAGAGACTTATCTTGATAACGCGGCAATCCAAGATGCAATAAAAAAATTATCTCCGAAAAAGTCTAAATAGCCTTTACTTAGCCGGCTTGACCTTATGGGTCAAGTTCGGCATTTCTTCTTTCAGCTACCCATTGCATCATCCGGGCTTTGGTGTCATCTAAAACGACGGTCAAACCTGGTTTGATACCTTCTTCCGATAATTTAAAGGCTTTCATGGTATTGCAAATTCTTCCATCCAATCGCACTCCAATGCCTTGGATCCCCACCATGTTTCCCCAGTCTCCAAACATTTGAAGAGTCATCTCACATGCTGTAATCATAAAGATGAGCTGTTTCTCTGGATACTGTGCCATTAATTCAAAGATCTTTCCCCCAATGTAATGTATGGTAGGGATTGCAAAGCCCATCGTATGTTGATCAGGGAGAGCATTCATCACTTTCCCAATAAAACATTGCCTACAGACGGGATTAGAAGCATCATGTTGGCAATCGGCTGTAAAACGACCCGAAGGACATTCGAAAGGTTTATGGCAGTAAGAAAATCCGACAACTAATAATGTATCCTTTTTTTTCAACAGCTGATTGAAATCATCCAAAGATGGAATTCCATAGAGAAAAAAATCGTTTTCCCGTTTATAAGGTTTATCTTGTAAAAGCGATTTCAAGTAATTCCATGCATGCCTTAGAGGATGGCGCAAAAAACCGCGTAAAATTTTTCTGTCGCTGTCATGCTTAATCATCCAACAGAGACTTTTCCATTTTAAACCTTTTGCAGTATCTGGAGTAATTCCTGGCATAGAAGGCAACTTTTTTAAACCCTGAATCGGACTTTCTTGCGCCGCTTTTAAGGCGCCCTGATCCCATTCTTTTTCAGCTTCAGTAAAAGAAGCTTTTTCATTCCACATTTTAAGTTTTTGCATAGCCTTACTTTAAAGAAAGGAGATTATTTTTAATTTTCATCTTTTGTTTGCTTAAAAGTATAGACAATCGATCGATTCTTTCCTATTTTTCTTGTGAGGGAAAAATCCCTTCTCTTCTTTGGATTCTCTCCAGCATTCTTAGAATTTGCCGTCTCTGCTTTCTTTTATCTTTATCCAAAAGATGGTGAGGAATCGCTTTGATGATTTTTATTTTTCCAGGACCCTTTTCCTCCATTTTTCCAAGGCCTTCTTTTAAATAAACTGCTGAAAGAGGAAACTTGAAAGCGGTTTGGATAATTTCCACGACTCTTGAACAAAGTTCTTTATTTTCGAGGCATTCTAAATAAAAACCAGCTTTTGCAGTGAATTCCAGATTTTTATGCTCTCTGCGAGAAAGCCTTGTTTGGCTAATAATCCGACTCTTCGAAAAAGCCGTTTTTTTTCTGGTGGTTCTTCGTAAAAATTCATCTACAAGTCCCTCTGAAGCTTCATCTTCGGTGCAAGAACTCTCATCAAAAGAAAATCTTTCTGAACAAGAAAATTCAGAATCGCTTGAGGTTCCTTCATCTGTATGTGAGCTTGAGCTATCACAAAAACTCGAGCTTCTATGTGAAGCAATGCTGAAACTAAAAGATTCGGAAGAAGAAAATAGACTTCCCGTTGGACTCGACTCTGGCGAAGACAAAGCTTCCCTTTTTATATTCTCTATATCTAAAGCCTCGCTTTTCTTTCGAGGAGTTGATAAAGATCTTTGTCTCTTTGATTTGCTCGATTGTGTTTGTGGAATTTTTGTTGTGGAATAGCCTTCTTTGCTCTTTTTTGCCAAAGTTGTCTGCTGCTGACGCAGTGAGCCCTCGCTCTCTAGATGAGGATCCATCCTTTCAGGGATAGGAAGTTGCTCATAAAACTTTTTCATTTTTTGGACTAATTCGTAGCGATCGAACGCTCGATCCACGCTAGAAGATGCAAAAAAAGATCGAATGGATACCAAGGGATAAAAAAATTCGGAAACACCTTTTGTTTCGTAAAGCCTTATAAAAAAAGGATTGCTCACCAATTCTTGATAAATAAAATCTTGGTTTGTTTTCCAATCCTGAATAAAAAGCCCTTCCTTAAATAATTTCCAAATATAATCAATTTCCAGAATGATTAAATCAAACTTGCGGACCAGCGGAAGCAGAGACAGATTTTCCTTTAGCTGATGGGCTGCTTTGGCATATTTTGCTTCCCCACACATCAGAGAACTCAACGAGAGAAGGTGAATTTTTTTGATCATTTCACTGATATATTCGATAAGATGAGCATGCTCGGCGTTAGTCCTTTTATAATCTGGATTTTTTTGATTAAAAGAGGCTTCA
Organism: Parachlamydia sp.; assembly: GCF_050255895.1. NCBI lineage: Bacteria > Pseudomonadati > Chlamydiota > Chlamydiia > Parachlamydiales > Parachlamydiaceae > Parachlamydia > Parachlamydia sp. Next base: position 1,408 of record NZ_JBFWIR010000050.1, on the reverse strand, counting down.
TTAGAACTTTTAAAAGGCTCTTCTTTTTCTCTTTCTGTCGCTTTAATTTTTTTATCTGGATGTTCTTTTTCAAAATCTGTCGAAATAAAATTTTTTGTATTTCTCTTAGCCGCATTGTGAATGAGGCTCTTAAAGGATTCTTCAAGAACTTTTCTGTTTTTGATTTTTCTAGGTGATGCAAAGTCTGATGCCGCAAAACTTTTTGCTGCAGGACCTTTTTTTTCTCTGAGAGCTTCTTTAAGAGACCTCAAAATCAGGGGTTGATCTAATTTTAAGGGCCCCTCGTTATTTTTATGAAATTCAACAATCCCTGAGAAGTGCAATTCGCATTCATAACAAACTTTCGATATCGGTTGCATAATAGCTCCAAATAAATTTAAAAATTACATTTCGAATTTTCAAATTTTCGCGCTAGCTAACCAGTTACCGATGTTCGTTTAGCGATTGACATTGAGGACACTGTGTTATTCTTTTTTCTATTCGGTCGAGATAGGCGAAATGACAGTATTCACAAACAAATAATTTTTTTTCGGATAACACCACCTTTTTTGCGCGCGATTTATAATGATAAAAAATCCATATGCCAAGCAAAGTCGACAGGGTCAGTGCAAGATAGATGATAATTGCCATTGTGGGGGACAGTTCAATCACAAAGATCCTCCGTTATGCTTTCATCCGAACAACAGGAAATTAACGAAAATTCTAGGATCGCTTCCTGCAAAATTCCCTTTTCATTCTTATCCATAAAACATTGAAATTGAGTCAAAAGCTTTTCAACAAAAACAAGAATATTTTTTTGATTAAGTGGATGAGAATCCAACAGATTCCAATATACCAAGTGACCTGTTAAGGGATCTATATAGATCTGGTAACTCAAATAACAAGAGGAGAAGCGACACAATTGTTGTGCATACTTTTCCATAACATCTTTCGCATTTGACTCAATCATCCCTGTCTTACTTACAAGTTGTATGTCCATTTTGTATGAAGGCGAAACCTCTCCCCACTCTTCCCAAAAAACAGGATGTATGGTCGTTGGAGTCTTCGCATTTTGCAAAGGAACTTGTTCATCCATTGAAGGATTGCTCTGAATTGTCTGCGAGTAGGAGAGCTCCGGAAAAAGAGGAGTCGATGCAATCGGCTGTAACCAATCCATTTTTTTTTCATATTCAATAGACGCAATCGCCAAATTTTCATCTTTATCGACTTCAAAATCTACATTTACAACGGCAGGAGGGAAATTTAGTTGACTCCCTTTAATTTTAAAGGGTTGTACACGAAATAAACCAAAAGCCAGCATATGAAAAAGAAAAGCAATGCAAAACGCCTACCTAAAAGCGGGACTCCAAAAAGCATCCTTCTCACGCAACGAGACATGAATATGTTTGTCTGCACCAATTTTTTCTAA
>NZ_JBFWIR010000049.1:0-25160 GCF_050255895.1 Parachlamydia sp. | reverse complement strand
TGGTGAAGCGTATGTTTTATGAGAAAAAATTGAACAAGAATAAAAATGACTTTGGCTGCTCCTTTTTCATACCAATTTAAATAGAAATTCTGACTACTTTGAGTCTGTTACATATCTGGATCAGGTCAGATTAAGAAAACGAAAGAGTTTTTGTAAAGATCAGCTAAGCATCCAAATTTTAAACATTCTCCGCCAAAGGTCTCACAGGAGAGACATACGAGGAAAGACCATTCCTCGACGGGACATGGGAGCCTAAAAAATGAATACATTGTATAGATACGAATTAAACTTTGACCGTACGATTGAATTTGTTAAAAAAAAATTAGGGATAAAAAATGCATTATCTTCAGAGTTACTTAATTTAGTCGATTTTAAGTCGGGTGTTTTTTTTACTTTATTGACATTAGGTTCTGACTTAGAAAGGCTTTATGAATTTAAAAGCGGCGTTATCCTCCCTCAAAATCCTATAATTGTTTCCGAGACTAATGGAAAAAAATCACGTCATCAAATAGTCCCCACAATAAAGGAAGAGTTAAGTGATTTTGTTTTTCATAAACTTATTTCCAATGAAAAATTTTCTTGTGTGTTTGATGAGGTTACAATGGACTATGATGATTCTTATTTAAACAAATTCTACGAAAAAAAAAGTATCTATTTGTACGAAAACGAAGTTATGTATGTAATCAGAGAACATAATAAAAACCACAAGTTTATATCAGATTGCATGCGGAGTTCATTTTCTTTTTGGCACTCTGTAGGAGTTTTAACAGAGGCTGATTGTTTCAAAAATGACAGCAATATTCTCTCGTTGGAAGATATCCAAGCCATCTGTAAAAAAACTAAAATGATGCTCATTAGTGCATATGATGGTGAAGCGTATGTTTTATGGGAAAAAATTGAACAAGAATAAAAATGACTTTGGCTGCTCCTTTTTCATACCAATTTAAATAGAAATTCTAACTAATTTGAGTCTGTTACATATCTGGATCAAGGATTAAGAAAGCGAAAGAATTTTGTAAAGATCAGCTAAGCATCCAAATTTTAAACATTCTCCACCAAAGGTCTCACTGGAAGGGCATACGAGGAAAGACTATTCCTCGACAGAACATGGGAGCCTAAAAAATGAAAACATTGTATAGACACGAATTAGATTTTGATCGTACGATTGAATTTGTTAAAAAAAAACTTAGATATAAAAAATGTATTATCTTCCGAGCTTCTTAATTTAGTCGATTTTAAGTCGGGTGTTTTTTTTACTTTATTGACATTAGGTTCCGACTTGGAAAGACTTTATGAATTTAAAAGCGGTATTATTCTTCCTCAAAATCCCATAATTGTCACCGAAATTGATGGGAAAAAATCGCGTCATTAAGAAATATCTACAATAAAGGAAGAGTTAAGTGATTTTGTTTTTCATAAGCTTATTTCCGATGAAAAACTTTCTTGTGTGTTTGATGATGTAATGAGCAGCCCCGACGACCCTCCTTTAAAAGAATTCTACGAAAAGAAAAGTATTTATCTGCATGAAGATGAAGTTATGTATGTAATCAGAGAGCATAATAAAAATCGCGAGTTTATATCAGATTGTATGTGGATTGCATTTTCTTTTTGGCACTCTGTGGGAGTTTTAACAGAGGCTGATTGTTTCAAAAATGATAACCATACCCTTTCGCTAGAAGATATCCAACACATCTGTAAAAAAACAAGGATGATTCTAATTGGCGCCTATGATGGTGAAGGTTATGTTTTATGGGAAAAAATGGAGCAAGAATAAAAATGATTGACCTGCTCCCAATCGATTAATCCAAATAAAAATAGAAGTTTGTGTAAAAAAAGACAGTCTGAATCAACATGTTATAGATTTCAGAACAGCTTCTAAAATTTTTTTTTGGCTGCCAGCGCAAATTGTCGGGCGTCGTTGATGGCAACATCGATGGCGCCTTGCCAGAAATCTGGGGCTGTTAAATCCACATCTAAGTGCTTTTTAGCAAGCTCCTCACAACTCATTCTCCCCGTATCTTGCAGCAGGCTGTGATAACGCTTGGCAAAGCCTTTAGGCGATGTTTGACCGAGAGCATAAATTCCCATGCTGAAAAGGTATCCGAAAGCATACGGAAAATTATAAAAGGGGAGTTCGGTAAGATAAAAATGTAGCTTTTCTGCCCAGAAGTAGGGATGGTATTCACTCAAAGATTGGCAAAAAGCTGTTTTTTGAGCGTTTTGCATCATCTCGCATAGTTCATCGGCAGAAAGAGTGGAGTGTTTTCTTTTTTCATACAATTCGGATTCAAACAAAAACCGACTGTGGATGTTCATGAAAAAAATGCTGCTTCTTTGCAATCTTTGATCAAGGAGAAAAATTTTCTCGTCAGATTTGGTCGCTTTTTTAAGTAGCGCATCAGATAAAATTTGTTCTGCAAATGTGGAAGCTGTTTCAGCAAGACTCATCGGATAGCTTTGGGCGAGATGCGGAAGGTCAAATACAGCTTGGCTGTGGTATGCATGCCCGAGTTCATGCGCTAAAGTCATGAGGTTATCCAACGAATCCGAATATGTCATGAAAATGCGACTTTGCTTTTGCAGTGGAAAAGGTGTGCAAAAGCCTCCAGGGCTTTTACCCGGGCGGTCTTCAGCTTCAATCCATTCTTGCTGTTTAGCTTGCTTTGCAAGGCGTCCCATGGATGGACTAAACGTTTGAAAATGTTCTTCAATCAGAGCAAACCCTTCCTGATAGGAAATATTTTTCTGCTGTTTACCTATTGGAGCTGCGATGTCGTGCCATGCCAGTTTTTTTTGTTTGAGAAGTTTGGCTTTGGCTTTGAAATAATCCAAAAAAGGGGTTTTATTCTCGGAGATCACTTGCCACATTGTCGAAAGGGTTTTTTCACTTGAACGATTTAAATCTAAAGCTTCTTTAAGAGAAGATTTCCATCCTCTTTTTTCATAAACTTTGGATCGAAAGCCCGAAATGTGGTTAAGAATTTGTGCTAAAGTATCTTTTTCTTTTTCCCATGCTTTTGTCCATTGTGTAAACACGTGGCTACGTGTTTTGTGATCGGGGTGCGTCAGTTGGTTATAGGCTTGTCCAACGGATAGCAATTGTTTTTTTCCCTCAATGGTGCAAGGAATACGCATTTTTCCTACATGTGTTTGATAAAGTTGGTACCAACCATGAAACCCATCGACTGCAAGATCGTGGATCAAAGCCTCCTGTTCAAGAGGCAGTTTTTCTAAAGCTCTTAATCTCCGTTCTTCCAAAACAAACTGGATGGGTTGAAGTTCTTGATGTTTTAAAAGATCTGAAAATTGTTTTTTTGATAATTTTGCCAATTGTTGATTAAGTGCATCATTCAGATTTTGGAAGCTCGCTGAGGCCACTTGAAGTCTTTCATTAAAGCGAATGGCTTCGTGGTCGTTGGTGTTTTGAGCAATCAGACAACCGGCATAAGATAAGGCATTGGAAAGATGTGCATCGACATCTTGTAAAGCTAAGATCGATTCTAAAAGATCCTTAGAAGAAAGAAGATCCCTGAGTTTTTGGATATTTTGCGCAAGATTTTCAGCGATTTTCGGAAGAGAATTCTTAGGGTACAGACTTTTTAAATTCCAGACGGGTTGTATTAATTTGGGCATGGCTCCTCCTTGCTTTGAATTTCAAATTCTGAGCATGGAGAAGAAGGAAGTCAATGAAAAAAAACTCCCTTAAACGGGAGCTTGGACTAATCGGGGTAACCCGCTCTATCTTTCATTTTTCATATTGTATTCATTCAGTTTATTGCGAAGCGTTCTCACACTTATCCCTAAAACTTCTGCCGTTTTTGTGCGATTATTATGCTGGGCTTGCAAAGTTTCAATAATAAGCCTTTTTTCGAGTTCTTGAAGAGTCATTCCAACGGGGAGAGATGTAAGGGTATTTTGTGAGAGAGTAGAAGCTGTTCTTAGGGGAAGATTCGGATGATTATTTTCGATGTAAAGGTGTTCTGGTGTGATTTCAGAATTGGTCGTCATGACAACAGCTCTTTCGACGATATTAGCTAATTCACGCACATTTCCTGGCCATGCATAGCCAACAAGCTTTTTAATGGATTCTTTAGAAAATGTTTTGGCTTGTTTGTGATTTTCCATACACATTTTCTCTAAAAAGTAGTGCGCCAGTGGAAGAATATCTTCTGGGCGATCTCGTAGGGGAGGGAGATAAATGGGCACAACGTTTAGGCGATAGTATAAGTCTTCCCGCAGAATTTTGTGGGCAATCGCGTCTTTCATGTCACGATTTGATGTTGAAATCAAGCGGACGTCCACCTTAATTGGTTTGCTTCCTCCGACTCTCTCAAATTCTTGCTCCTGAATAGCACGTAAAAGTTTTGCTTGTACGGCAAGGGGAATTTCTGTGATTTCATCTAAAAGAAGGGTGCCTTTGTGGGCTAGTTCAAATCTTCCGAGGCGTTTAAAATTAGCGCCTGTAAAAGCCCCTTTTTCGTGTCCAAAAAATTCCGATTCAATCAATGTTTCGGGAATTGCAGCACAGTTAACTTTAATAAAAGGGAACTGAGAACGCGCAGAATTCGCATGGATGGCTTGGGCTATGACTTCTTTACCTGTTCCGGATTCCCCATTGATAAAAACGCTGGCATTGCTTTGAGCTACTCTTGTGACATCTCTTAAAATTTGCTTCATGATAGGGCTTTCGCCGATGATTTGAAAATGATTGCGACTATCCCCGGTTGAGACTTGTTGGCGCAGGTACTGATTTTCTTGGACGAGGGATAGATGTTCTTTGGCTTTTTCAATGATTGCTTCAATGGTGTCAGGAGAAAACGGTTTAATGAGATAGTTAAAAGCTCCCAATTTCATGGCTTCCACAGCATTTTCAATGCTTCCGAATGCGGTGATGACGACGACTATTGTATTAGGAGATATTTCTTTGCATTTTCGGAGAATGTCAATACCTGTTAGATCGGGCATTTTCATATCCGTGATGACCATATCAAAAGGGGTATCTTTAATTAAGCTGAGTGCTTTTTTGCCACTTTCGGCAGTGACAACTTCAATGTTTTTCCGACGAAGCGTTTCAGCAAGAAAATTTCTGACGATCGATTCATCGTCAACGATCAATATCTTTTCCACGGACATAAGATATTCCTTAAATATGGGGTTCTTCCCTACTTATAAGCTTTTACGGGTAATTTTAAAGAAAATTCTGTTCCTTTTTGCACAATTGAATGAACTTCTATATCTCCACCGTGAATTTCGACTGCTTTATACACTTCTGCTAGGCCAAATCCATTTCCTTCTGGTCGGGTTGTAAAAAATGGAGAAAAAATCTTTTCGAGATTTTCGGAAGGAATACCTATTCCTGTATCTTTGACTTGAATAATGGCAAGTTCTTCTTGTTGAATGAGTTTTAATGTAAGGGTTCCATGATTGGGCATTGCCTGAACCGCGTTTACCATCAGATTAAGAATGGCGGAACGTAAAATCTGCATATCTGCGTGGATCCACAATTCCGGGAGGTCTGTTTCTAAGTTGATGTCAATGCGCTCTTTAACAGAAGGATCGACCAGCATATGTAGTCGAAGCTCTTCGAGAAGTTGTACAAGATCCATGGAGGCAAACTGAGGTTGCAGGGGTCTGGAGTAATTTAAAACTTGGGTGACCAAACGATTCAGATTATCGGTTCCTTGTACAATGTAGCCGGCCATTTTTTGCAGTTCAGGTTTATCAGATAAATCTCTTTCAAGCAGTGAAGCAAATCCCTTAATTCCACCCAGTGGATTGCGAATTTCATGGGCAACACTGGCAGCCATTTCCCCTAAAACTTTCATGCGGCTATTCCGTTTTGCGATGAGTTGTAAGCGTCTGATTTCGGTGACATCGCGGACTAAAATAATAATGCCCTGCATCGAGTCTTGTTCTGAATAACCAGGATTTTGTGTATCTTGCAGGATAAAGGTTGTGTGAATTTCGAGGTCGTATTGCTTACCGGAAGGAGAAACAAAATTGGTGTAGTGTGTTTCGGGCGAATGCTTTTTTTCTAAAGCTTCGCGAATCGCAAAGCCGAATAGACTGTCGTCAAAGTTTTTCCAAAATTGCTTAAATAGAACTAAATGAGGTTGGACTTCTAAAATTTGTTCAATGGCGGCATTATAAGTGGTGACATTTCCATTCAGATCAATAAAAAGAAGTCCTTGTGAAATGTTACAAAGAATGCTGATTAAGTAATGAGTCAAAGAGTCGAGTTCTCGAATTTTAGCAAGTAACTTTTGGTTGGTTCCGTGCAGTTCCTGCTGAAATGTTTGCATTTGTTCAAGCTGAACCTGGATTTTTTTTAAAAGAACGGTCTCGCTTGAATGGATTTCTTTGGAAGGCGGTGTCCCCGAAATCTTCTCTATTTCATGCAAAAGATTGGAAAGAACTGTCTGAGAATCATCCAGGATTTTTTTGCTTTTAGCTTGCATGCATATGCCCTAAATTTTAAGTCGAAATGGGGAAGGAATCGGTTGCTTTAGAAAATTTCAAGATATTATTTATATTTTTTTTGGGCAAGGTTTCCCAACCAAAATATGCAGAATCTCTAAACCAAAGGCTAGGTCGTTGATATTCCGTTGTTTTGAGTATGTAACTTTTTTGATTGCTGTTGCAAAAAAACGGGGTTGTGTGTGATAATGCAGCATCGCAATTAAATATTATTAAAGTCGCAGCTGGAAATCGTTTAGGAGAAAAAATGGCTCGTTATACAGGTAAAAAAAATCGGATCGCACGGCGATTTGGCGCCAATGTGTTTGGCCGCTTACGCAATCCGCTTCTACATAAACCCAACCCGCCCGGCATGCATGGCGCGCGACGTCGAAAAAAATCAGACTACGGGGTTCAGCTAGAAGAAAAACAAAAGCTCAAAGCTATTTATGGCATGTTGAGTGAAGGCCAATTGATCAATTATTACAAAAAAGCAGCAAGATTAGAAGCAAATACAGCACAAGTTTTGGCTCAAATGCTTGAATGCCGACTTGACATTGTGGTTCACCGTTTAAAATTTGGAAGCACAATTTTTGCAGCGCAGCAGCTTGTTTCTCATGGTCACATTCTTGTTGATGGGAAAAAAGTAGACCGTCGTTCTTTCCAAGTTCGACCAGGTATGGTTATTTCTGTTAGAGAAAAATCTCGCGGAATTAAAGCAATTCAAGAAGCTCAAGATAGCAGTATGCGTTCAGTTCCAGAGTATCTTTCTATTGATAAAGAGAATTTTTCTGGACAATTGCTTGAATATCCTAGCTATGAATTAATGCCATGGCCAATCCCCATTAATCTTCCTGAAATTTGTGACTTCTTAGCGCACTCTACCTAATCGTTCGCAGTCGCTAAAGTTCGAAAGTTTTGAAGCCCAGCTCGTAAGAGTTGGGCTTTTTTCATTTTAAGATAATTTCAGAAAATCTGTTTAATTTATAAAGTTGTTTAAAATTGTTATTTTCGATAAAATTATTATGATTTAATTTTAAAGGTTTAAAAATGAAAGTGATAAATGAATTAGAAAATTCAATCAAAAATAATAAGTCAACTGATTTTTTAAGCAATCTCTCTTGGAAAATAAGAACTTTTGGAGGAAGAAAGTTAGTGCATAAAGACCCTGACTTTACAGGGACTCTTTGTCTTAATAAGATCATAAAAAAATTCAGTTTAGGATCTAGCCAGCTAAATTCAACCGAGTTATCAGCAATCGTTAAAAAGATTGAGGAGCTGGATAAAGAAGGGAATTCTTTATTAGCTAAAAGCTCTTTTTTTAAGCGTGCAACGACGACAGTTAGGCGATTTTTTGGCAATTTCAATTCTAATCGAAGCACTAAATTAAATGACCTGAGATCTTTTAAGAACACATATGAAAAGCCAGTCCAAGCTAAAAAAGCTCCCAACCTTAGTGAAGTCGAAAAAGTTGATCAAAAAACACTTAAAGACTTGCAAGCATATTGTAAATCAGATCCGTTTATTCATGGAACTTCTTCCGTAATTTTTGCTCAGCTTCCTTACACGGATCAAAGATTAGTTTCTATTTGGGAGCTACTGCAAAAAAAGATGGCGCCCATAGGAGGTGAAATCATTTTAGGAGGATTAAATATTCCTATTGCTGATGGAGCAACGTGTTTTGGAAGATTGAATAGTAGTGGATATCCTCTCTCAAGAGTTACTGAAAGTTATTCGAGACAGCCGAATGCGGGTGATATTCAAAACGATCAGGAGGCTCAAAAAGCATTAGCCCTTAATTTTGCACATGCCTTAGAGGACTTTTATTTTACTCAAAGCCTTATTTTTGCAATCCGAGCAAAACAGCGAGGCATAACTTTAATTATCCCAGAAAAAGCAGATGTGGTTAAATCAGCTCTTCAGTCTATCAAATGCACTTTTATGAATTTTTATCTTTTTGCTTCTTTCATAGGTAAATTTGTTCAATTGGATCCATCTAGGCCTTATGACGATATACAACATGCTCATTTTCTTGAAAAATGTGAAGAATTTCTACGCTCGGATCAAATTGATTTAGCTCCTTATATGGATCTCGAGGTTTTGCCTGAAAACGATGAAGCCATTATAAAACTGAATCGGTTGCTAAATGAAAATGGATATCAATTATTGCATAAAAGAGCAGCTATTCGAAAGGGAGAAGCGTCCTTTCCGTTTTTTGAGAATAGTTTTTTTCATTCCTTTTACGGGATAGGTAATCTTTCCCATCTCTGGGGCTCTATTTTAATGTATCCAGATAAATTTTTGTCTACGATGGATGAAATACAAGAAAGATTAAATCCATTTTTAGAAAAGGCAAGGAAGCATTTTGATCTTTTAGAAGAGGTTTTATTTGGTAGTGAGGAATTGACTTTTACTGAAGAACAAAAGCAACATATCAATGATGCTTATCCAATCATTCTAATCTCAAATCAATCAGAAGCTTTTAAACCCGTCAAAACTGAATTTCGAGCAAAACAAGGTTTGCAACTGGGTAAAGAAATCAAATGGATTGCAACAGAAAGAAGTCGAATAAAAGATGTCAGAGCCTATCTTGAAAAATACCGGATTGAGGGAGTAAACGTGATTTCAATCGACACATTAAGACAATATACGAAAAACTGTTAAATAGTTGCTATCAATCGGATTGGAAGAATTTAAGCTCATCTCGTAAGAGTTGGGCTTTTTCCATTTTTGTAGGTTTGTGAAAATTTTTGAATCAATCAGAAAGTTAAACTTTCTCTTGAACTTCTTGTTTGATATATTGCGACTAGTTGTATACGACAACGCTTCTTAAACTGCTTGTGATTTTACTTAAAATGGGAACACGTATGAATATTAGAACGCATTTCGCATATGCAATTAAGGATGATCAAATCATTGATTTTTTAAACAATCTTTCTTGGCGGGTAGGTTTATTTGGAGGAAGAAGACTCGTACTTGATGTGGGTTTTAGGGGATCTCTTTGCATCAATGAAATGATAAAAAAACTCAATGTAGAACACAATCGATTGTGTACAGCAAAACTACCGGCAATCATTAAAAAGCTTGAAGAACTCGATAAGAAAGGGGATTTCTTATTGGCAAAAAGCTCTTTATTCAAACGAGCAGCAACTTCTGTTCGACGATTTTTTGGCAACTATGGATATAACCGTCAGGCTAACCTAGATAAACTGAGATCTTTTGAAAAAATGGATCAAAAAAACAGTTGAAGGCTTGCAGGTGCATTGTAAATCACGTTTTATAGGCTCCAGATATTAAATGTCTTTTGTCGACCTCGATTCAATGGAGAAAGCTGCGGATAGTTTGTCAAAAATTCATCCACAAGATGATAAATATGAAACTCTCATTCAAGAGAGGTCATGGAATGTGAGAGGTTTGTAAATTTGATTTAACAGTGTCAATGAAGTCTTCGTTAGCTCGGGCTGTTAAGGCAAAGAAAGTTAATGTCAGTTATAGAGAAGAACCGAAAATCTGTAAAACTTTGCGGGTTTACCTCACCTTAAGCTTAAATATTTTAAATGGGGGTTGGACTCTAGATACACCACCCTGGGATGTTGGCAATCGGTTAATTTGTGCTACAGGGATGTATAAATAACCATCATTTGCTAAATAAGGAGCATCAGGCCAAGCTAAGCGGCTATCTCTTACAAGAAACTTCATCTGTTTCTCGGGTGTGAGCATGCTGATGGCGGAGTGAGTCGCATCCGAAAAATAAAAATTTCCTTCATTATCACTCGTCATTCCCCCAATAGTTGGGATATCATAGTAAGTTTCTACCTTGCCGCTGAGATCAGAGTCTGCTAATGATTGATCCCTAAGATAGCGTGTTCGAATACGTCGCAAGGGCCCGGTCATTGTGGAAAAATAAAGCCATTGTCCATCTGGGCTTAACTCAATATCATCGACATGATTAATCACTATCTTACCGGATGAGTCGCGCATTTCTTTTCCTTCTGCTATCGGAATGCGATTTGGATCTGCCTTAGTTAAGGGACTGTTACCAAGCAATCGACGTGCTTTGCAAGTATCTAAATCCAGGACGATCAGAGCTCCCATTCCTGACTCACTGATGTAAGCGATTCGATCTTTAATTCTAATATCATTGAGATGGCTTCTTAAAGGGGCTATTTCGGATCCGAAAAAATAAATTCTGTGCACTTTATTAGTGTTCAGATCAATTTGAACAATTTTAGAAGCTCCTTCAATGACTTTTCCATCAAAAGCTCCAAAGTCCACTACCCACAAGAAGTTATCATCAAAAATTTGCACCGCATTTGTGTTTACAAAAGCCTTATCTACAGGTTTTCCTGGAATCCAATTATTCCATTCCCCACCAGGAAAAGGTTTGATCGAGCCATCAGAGAGCACTTCGGCGATCGACGGATTTTCTGTTTCATCTGGCATTCGATGAAAGGTGGCAAACATTCTGCCATTTTTTGAGATAGCTAATCCATTCCACATATGCGTTGGAGAGCTTGCGACTTCTATAAGTTCAGCCATCACACAGGATGCAAGGCATATCAAGATGACTGTTAAGGAGAAGGGGTTATGTTTTATCAACATGGATCGTCTCGCAATGTTAACTGTGCGGTTTTCGAGAAAGATTCTTCATGCAGACTATAATAGTTTTTTTTCAAAATCAATGTGTTTCTGTTGTTGAAGAACGATTTGAGTCAAAGCGATTGCAGAGGTAGCGGTTGTTCTTCTTGAGAAGGAGGTGTGTTAAAAAAGTTTTTAATTTCGCTGATTTTGAAGATCCAGCTAGCCAATCCCAAAAACAAAAAAAACAAAAGAGCTTCGCCAAAAAAACAGAAGCATTGCATCAAAAATTCACGGGGAAATTGGACGGGGACCTGAAATAGCAACGCTTGGAAAGAGGTATCGCCAATCAAAAAATGGGTTGTGGTCCAGGCTCCGAAAAAAGCTAAAAAAGAAACGGCTGTGATTTTGCTCAAGGGACGTAGAAGAGGAAAAAGAAACTCCTTCTTAGGCAACGCAATGAGAAGATAGAAGACATTAACCCAAGCACTTATGCTTGTCGCTAAAGCAACACTTGCTGCTCCCCACCCAAGCATTCCCACCAAAACTGTGTTTAAAAAGCCGTTTAATCCCATTGCAATCATCGAAGCAATCATTGGAATGCGGTAATTTTTTTGCGCATAAAAAACCGAGGCTAAGATTAAAACCAGCGCCATAGGCAGCAGTCCACACCCATAACCCCAAAGACATAAGGCTGTTTGATAGGTGGAGTGATCAGAAAATTGTCCTCTCCCGTAAATGAAGTTGATGCTGGGACCGGCCAATAGGAGAAGCGCAAACGAAAGAGGAATCATCAATGCAAATGCTTTTTCTAAAGAGAATCGCAAAAATTGTGCAAAGAGCTGAGGTTGGTTTTCTTTAATGGCACGTGTTAAGGGGGGCAGAAGGGCTCCCGAAAGGGAAATTCCGAAAAGAGCAAGGGGGAGTTGCTGAAGTCTGATGGCATACCATAGATAGGCTGGACCTTCTGCACTGGCATATCGTGCAAAAAGAACATCCATCGTATTGTTAATTTGGGAAGCCGCAACCCCTACAATGCCAAAAAGAAGAGGTTTTCCCAGGCGTGTTAAAATCGATAGGCTTGGGATAAGCTGTCCCCATGAAAAATGAAAAGACTCATCTTGAAATAACGAATAAATGGAAGGAAGAGTCATCAACCATTGGCAGGCGCATCCTAAAATCACGCTGAAAGAAAGCCAGACCATTGCATATTCTGGCAAAGAGCTTTGCAAAAGCAATGCACTGATAATGGAAATGACGTTGAAAATAATCGGAGAGATTCCTGGAATAAAAAAACGTTTTTCACAATTTAGAAAGGCCGAATTGAGTCCAAATAAACAAATAAAAAAGAGGCTGGGCATCATTAAAAATGTTAGCCAAACAATTTCTTGGTTTCCTAATGACAAAGAACCTAATGATAATGCGACTCCCAATCCTCCCATAATCAATAGGGTCAAAGTCATCAAAAACAGGGAAAGGCTACCCTTGAGGCCGAGGAAAAAGGTATAGGCATCTGTTGTAGATTGCGCGCGAGCATCTTCAAAGAGGGGAATAAAAGCTGCATGCAGAGCGCCTTCACCAAATAAACGGCGGCAAAGATGCGCAAAGCGAAAGGCAAGCAAAAATGCGGCAACAGCAGGACTTGTTCCAAAGGCAAACGTCATGGCGATATCGCGTCCCATGCCGGAAATACGACTTAACAGTGTGCCACTAAAAAAGTGTTTTGCAGACTTAAAAAGAGTGTGGGTGGAATCTGTTTTTTTGTTGTTCATGCCGACCATCTTAAAAAGAAAAAATCCCGATTGTCAACAAGAGTTTCTCTTTGATAAGATAACGGGTCATTATAATGAAAGGATCGGTTGATGAGAACAGAAAAATTATTGCTTGGAGCACACACGTCTGCTGCAGGTGGCGCCCAAAACGCTCTATTAGAAGGCAAACGGATTGGAGCAACAACAATTCAGCTTTTCACGAGCAATCAAAAAAGATGGCAGGGAAAAGTTTTAGGGGACGAGGAGATTAAAGCCTGGGAAAAAGCTTTAGATGAGACTGGTTTAGAACAAATCATGAGCCACGACAGCTATCTGATTAACTTAGGATCTTCTAATCCAGAACTTTTAGAGAAAAGCAGAAAAGCTTTTAGAGAAGAAGCGACACGTTGTCATCAACTCGGCATTTCCTATTTAAATTTCCATCCAGGGGCGGCAGTCGAAGCGACCGAGCAACAATGTTTAGATCGCATTTGTGAAAGTTTGCTTGGAATGCAAGATCTGCTTGAAAACCGCAAGACGCGTTTGCTTTTAGAAGCTACAGCAGGTCAAGGATCGGCAGTAGGTTGGCGCTTTGAGCACCTTGCTTACATTATCGATAAAGTTCAACACAAGCTTCCGATCGGGGTGTGTATTGATACTTGCCATATTTTTGCAGCAGGATATGATATTCGAACATCTGCAGCTTGGGATGCAACGCTTGAAGAATTTAACCGCGTTGTTGGCTTAAAGCATCTTTATGCTTTTCATGTAAACGATTCGGCAAAAGGATTAGGCACACGTGTCGACCGACACCAACCTTTAGGAAAAGGGTTAATTGGAATCGAATCTTTTCAATTTTTAATGACAGATTTGAGAACGAAACATCTTCCAAAATATCTGGAAACTCCGGGTGGGCCAGAATTGTGGGAAGTTGAGATTCAAATGCTACAGGATTTTACGAAGAAATAGTCTTCGCTCCACTAAAATTATAGAAAAAGGCACATAAACATGCGTATGAAAATCAAACAACTGAAAAACCCTCCAGCGGATAGACCTTCCCCTGTCGGAAGTGACGTCACCATTAAAGGCTGGGTGCGGACAGTTCGCAATCAAAAAACCTTTACTTTCATCGAAATTAACGACGGATCCACACTATCCAATTTTCAAGTCGTTGCAAATCCAGATCTCCCCAACTACGAAAGAACGATGCAAGAGTTAAGTACTGGGGTTTCTGTTGCAATTCAAGGGACTGTTGTGGAAAGTCCAGGTAAAAATCAATCGTTAGAACTGGTGGCTAAAGAGGTCAAGATTATCGGCCCTTGCGATCCAGAGACCTATCCTCTTCAGAAAAAACGTCATTCCTACGAGTTTTTGCGCACTATTGCGCATTTGCGTCCTCGTACAAATACCTTGGGTGCTGTGGCGCGTATTCGGAATGCCCTTTCTTTTGCAACGCACCTATTCTTTCAGAAAAAAGGGTTTCTCTATATTCACACTCCAATTATTACCTCTTCCGATTGCGAAGGTGCAGGGAAGATGTTTCGTGTAAGTACATTGGATCCTGACGCTTTGCCTAGAACAAAAGAGGGGAAAGTAGATTATTCTAAGGATTTCTTTGAAAAGCCAACTTATCTCACTGTCTCAGGTCAGTTGGAAGGAGAAATTTATGCGAGCGCATTATCTGATATCTATACTTTTGGACCAACTTTCAGGGCAGAAAACTCCAACACCTCTCGACACTTGGCAGAATTTTGGATGATCGAGCCTGAAATGGCTTTTGCTGATATTAATGATGATATGGATTGTGCTGAAGAATATCTCAAATATACGGTTAAGTATGTCTTAGAGCATTGTGAAGAAGATATTGATTTCTTCAATCAATACGTTTCACCTGGATTGCGTGAACGACTTGAACATATTGTCAATACACCATTCGAGCGGGCATCTTATAGCTATGCCGTTCGCATTTTGGAAAAAGCCAATAAGCCTTTTGAATATCCAGTCAAATGGGGATCAGATCTACAGTCTGAGCATGAAAGATTTTTAGCGGAAGAATATTTTTCTAAGCCGGTGATCATTACCGATTATCCAAAAGAAATTAAATCATTTTACATGCGTTTGAATGATGATGAGAAGACGGTTGCGGCCATGGACGTGCTTGTTCCGCGGATTGGAGAAATTATCGGCGGAAGCCAGCGGGAAGATCGATTAGATTACTTAAAGCAACGTTTAATCGAAAACAATCTAAAAGAAGAAGACTACTGGTGGTATTTAGATTTAAGAAAATACGGATCCGTTCCGCATGCAGGATTTGGTCTGGGTTTTGAGCGTCTAGTACAATTTGTAACAGGCATTGAAAACATTCGCGATGCGATTCCTTTCCCACGTTTCCCTGGAAAAGCGGAATTCTAATCAAGAGCATGCCCGGCCTCATGACCGGGCATGCCTTTTCTTTAAGGCAATTTATGGAAAATGGGTCTTTTAATTGACCAGCGATGGTAAGCATACCAAGCACCTAAAATTGCAAGAGCAAGTCCCCAAATAATAGAGCCCGGAAAGTTCACAAATGGATAAGGTTTTTGTGGAGGCGGGCCCCAACGGTCACCTGTTGGCCATATAATGAGCCAAGGAGCTCCTTGGATATTATCTTCTGGAATAAAGCCAAACACACGGCTATCGGCGCTCATGGCATGATTATCACCTAAACCTAGGTAAGATTTAGCCGGGAGTGTCACACCAAAGGTGCGAATAAAATCTACATCAACTTTTCCATCTTTTAAAGGTGGACCGTGGTCTTTAAAGGCAACATAGGGTAGCCTTTCACTGGATGTTTCTTCGCGATGTTTTTCTCTTTCATTAAATTTTTGAAGGATCGGATCATCCTTCTTAAAAAGCGGGGCTCCCATAACATACAAATCTCCATTACGGAAGTAAGCATACCGATTGGGAAAATCAGGCTGATTTTTAGATAGTGGGCCATAATTTGTCGCCATTTCAATTCCTAGATTGAACAGCTTTTGAATATTGGCTGAACTTCTGTCGTAAAGGGGGGAATTTTCCGGTAATGGCGATGTAATGCCTCCAAATCCAACTTGAAGTCCTTTCCCGTAATAAAATTCGTAGGTACCATCTGGAATACCTGAAAAAGATGGGCTTACAGGTGTATTATGGGGCTGTCCCAAACGTCTTCCACGTCCGTCTTTGACGATAAAGCGTGCCGTGTAAAGATTTTCCATCAACGTATTCAGATGCTGTTCATCTAAAGGGATGAGGGTCGTTTGAACGTTTAACAAAAGATGCACGGGGGTTTGAGGCGAAAATTGCCTTGCTGGTGGCGGTGTTAAGGAAGGCGTGTGTCTGAGTTCAAGATAGAGAATACCTTCACCGATGTCATTAGGATCAATTGTCGTCAGTTTTTTAACCTCATCTTTGGTTAGAAGACGAGCTTTTGCAAAGTTACGAATCCCAAAAAAGTCGCTGTAGGTTTCGAGTTGATGGTGTTCTTGCTTTTGTGCTAAGGGCTGATCTTTAATCCATTCTTTTCCATTAAAGATGTCCCCTCGGATGGCGCCTGTACTAGAGAGTGAAATACGGCCGAGAGGTTGATTCATGAGAGAAAACACTATCTGGTTTGGAGCCGCAACTTTTACTTCTCCCTCTAAACGTAGAAAGGGAATGTGCTCCAAGTGTTCCATCCAAGGGGCATTCAGAAGGTCTTCATCAAGCTTGCCATTTTGGTCGACAAGATAAATTTTGCCGCCATAAAAGTACAGCGAGTCACCGGGTTTTCCAATCATTCGTTTGATATAGCGTTTTTTATAGGGAAAAATGCCAAAATAAGTCGTCTCAGTGTCTGTGATGGGCATATTATCGGGTGCAAAAATAAAGATGCTAGAGCGTTGCACAAGTTGTGGATCAAAAAGAAAATGAGCGGACTGTAAGGGGACGTTAATTCCAAAGGCTGTTTTTGAGACAGTGACGTGATCCTGTTCTTTAAAAGTGGGGCGCATGGATCCGGTGGGAATTTCAAATGGCTCAAACCAAACTTGTCGAATAAGCGTAGCTGCAAGTAGAGCAAATACCAAAGCTAGTACAAATTCGGTTCCGTAATTCAGCCAATTTTTTTTAAAATGAGAATCACAAAAGTTTTCAAGTTTACGCGCATAGAGGTCGGCTTCTTGACGATCTCGATTAAGTAAAGCTTGGTCGAGTTTTTGGAGATCACTCTCAAATTGTGTAAATTGATTAAGGGGAAGGGTTTTACCTTTACTCTTATACCAGGCATAAGCTTGTTTCATGATATGCCGGGATTTGTGTAATGAAAATGTTGAGTTGAAAAAATGCATACGGTCGTACCGGGTTGATTGTGATAAGTGCTCAAGTATAACTTTTATAAAACCATTTTGCAATCAGATTGCAGGGGTTAAATAGTTCGCCTTTTGTTCGTTAAAATTGCTAAAAAATTGTAAATAAGGGGAGTTTTTTGTGGGAAGTTTGTAAGTGGATTGATGATGAAAATAAAAATATGCGATTTAGCTTCAGTTAAATTGCAGGAATTTTTTTAGAAATAAGGTTTTGATGTAAACTTAAGTATTTAATACTCAGCTTCTTGTATTGTGTGAATCCAAAACAAAAATGACAGGCTTTAAATAAATAAGACCTGTCATCTAAATGTTGATAACTTTTTAGAGGGCTGCTTCAAGTTGAAAAAGAGAGGGTTTAGGGGAACGCAATCCCTTTCCAGAATCAACGACACGCAATTTTGCTTGCCCCATCATCCCACTAATTTCGAGCCAGTATGGAAAATAAGAAGGATAGGGAGTATTTTCTGAAGGCACGTAGACTTCGATGGTTTTTCCAGAGAGAATGCTTCCATCTTTTGGCCAGTGTGTGCGCCAAGCATCAAAAGATACACCTGTAATCACGTTTCCATCCACTATTAATCGAGGTTCCCAAATGCGTCGTGGACCCGGGGTTCCTATCGCATAACCCCCAATTTTTTTGCGCTCATGTGTGGAAACTAAGTTTAAATGCAAATTCAGGAGCGTTCCTAAAAAATTTTCTGTTGGTGTGGGATCGCACCAGCGATTTTTCGTGAAAGAAAAGCACCTATCAATAGCACCATTCATCAAATTGACTGAATACATTGTCCATGAAGTGTGGCCAGGAGCACCCTCTTGTACCCAAGCACGCCATGAATCCATGCTTTTTGTTTTACTAGCAGGAAGGGAAATTTCTTCAATCGTTAAATACTGCCCTTCTTTACTGTAAATGTGTAAAAGGGAACAGGTTTTGTTTTGCATAGTGACAATAAAATCACCTGCCTCAGCATTTTTAAGATTATCTCTCAAGTAAATGCCTGCCTCGGTATAAGAAAAAATGACGCATAGAAGAGCTAAAAAATAGACAAAACGGGACATTGTTTTTTCCTTAAATAGATAGATTAGAATCCTAACTTTAACAGGTTGTTTAGTTCTTGAGAAAATAATTATGCAGTTTGTTATGGCTATAGAAAATGGATTGTAAAGGGGAGATCTACATGCGTTGCCTAATTGTGCCTCAAGCTTTTAAAGGAACGGCCTCCGCCATGCAAGTGGCGGCGGCAATCCAAGATGGTCTTTTGCGAGCGTTTCCAACGATAGAAAGTCATCTTTTCCCGATTGCGGATGGAGGAGACGGGACACTGGACGCACTTCTATTTGCCCTTGGAGGAAGTGAAAGAACAAGTGTGGTAACTGGAACTTTTGGTGCGCAACAAGAAGTGGTATGGGGTATTGCGGAAGAAGGCCGGGTGGCAATCATCGAGATGGCAAAGGTGTGTGGGCTCGCTAATCTGCCTTTTGAACAGCGAAATCCCATGAATGCGACAACCTTCGGAGTGGGCGAGCTCATTCTTGAAGCTCTAGATCGCGGGATTCGAAAATTTATTGTAGGGATTGGGGGTAGTGCCACACAGGATTGTGGTATGGGAGCTCTTCAGGCATTAGGTGTTTTATTTAAAGACCAAAAGGGGCAATCACTTCCTTTTGGTGGGGGTGCTCTCACTTCTCTAGCTGATCTAGATCTCTCCCATTTGGACTCTCGTCTTAAAAAGGCCTCTTTTATTTTGTTATGTGATGTCTCCACTCCATTTTCAAAATCGGCTAATATGTATGCGGCTCAAAAAGGAGCGACCTCTTGGCAAATAGAGGAATTAAATCGAGGCTTTTTGCATTTTGCAAATATTGTGGAAAAAAAGTTTGATCGTTCAGTTTTAGAGCTCCCCTGTGGAGGGGCGGGAGGCGGTATCGGCATGGCTTTGCATACTTTTTTGAATGGAAAGATGATTCTTGGAACAGATTATATTTTAGATCTTTCTGCATTTGATGAGGCGCTTTATAAAAGCGATTGTGTGATCATTGGGGAAGGAAAATTCGATGAACAAACTTTAGAAAACAAAGGACCGTGGCGCGTTTTGCAGCGTGCCAAAGCAAAAGGGATTCCTGTCTTTGCCATTGTAGGTCAAATACAACAAGGATTCAATCCTCCTTATGCGGAAGGTCTAACGGCCATTTTACCCCTTCATAGTCAAGAGATAATAAATACAGATCGTCTTTCTGATACCTGGTCACATATTGCTTTTGCCGCCGAACAATTGATGCGCATTTATTTGCCAAAGAATTTTAGGGGGGGCCATTAAAAAGGTTTTCTTTTTCCAGCAAACGCGTTATAAATGTCGAGAGGTTTTTCCCTATGAAAACAGATACATCTTCCCTACATATTTATAATCAGTCGATGTCTTTGCTAACAGATCTTTACCAACTCACGATGGGGTATGGGTATTGGAAGGCTGGGCTTGATAAGAAAGAAGCGGTTTTTCACCTTTTTTTTCGTCGACCTCCTTTTCAAGGTGGATTTACAGTTGCTGCTGGACTTGAATATGTCATTGATTACTTAACAAATTTTCGATTTGACCCCTCTGATTTGCAATATCTCGCGTCTCTGAAAAATCCAGATGATGGTCCATTGTTTGAAGAGGAATTTTTTGACTACTTAGCAGATCTCCGGTTTACCTGTTCTTTAGATGCTGTTCCTGAAGGCACGGTTGTTTTTCCTTATGAGCCTTTACTGCGTGTACAAGGCCCTTTGATTATGTGTCAATTGCTAGAGACCCCCTTGTTGAATTTAATTAATTTTTCGACGCTGATTGCAACGAAAGCTGCTCGCATATGCATTGCTGCCAATGGTGAGCCTGTTTTAGAATTTGGCATGCGTCGTGCGCAAGGTGTAGATGGAGCTTTGACAGCAAGTCGTGCTGCCTATATTGGGGGATGTGAGTCAACTTCTAACTTGCTAGCAGGAAAATTATTCGGAATACCAGTTAAAGGAACGCATTCTCATAGCTGGGTGATGGCTTTTGAAGATGAATTAGAAGCTTTTCAAACGTATGCAAAAAGCTTGCCGGGGAATTGCGTATTTTTAGTTGATACTTATGATTCTTTGGAAGGTGTTAAGAATGCGATTGAAGTGGGCAAATGGTTAAAAACGCAAGGAAAAAAACTTTTAGGCGTACGTTTGGATTCCGGAGATTTAGCCTATCTAAGTATCTTAAGTCGTAAATTATTGGATGATGCTGGGTTCACTGAAACAAAGATCTTTGCAAGTAACGAACTGGACGAAACACTGATTTCCGAGTTAAAACGTCAGGGAGCCCAAATCAGTGTATGGGGAGTAGGCACAAATCTTGTCACAGCTAAAGATCAACCCGCACTAGATGGCGTCTATAAACTGTCAGCCATTCGCGATCCAGGGAAAGACTGGCATTACAAGTTAAAACTTTCTGAACAGATGATGAAGATTTCAAATCCCGGTATTTTGCAAGTACGACGTTACAAAACCGAGAAGGAAAATATTGCGGATGCAATCTATGATATTCATTCCGATATGAGACAAGAGTGTCATTTAGTCGATCCTTTTGATTCAACACGTCAAAGGGTCTTAAGTTCTAATCTTCAAAGTGAAGATCTATTAATTCCTGTTTTTAAAGAAGGTCAAAGGGTATACAATTCCCCTTCACTTGACGAGATTCGTAATCGCACACAAGAACAATTGTTGCAGTTTCCTGTTGGGGTTAAGCGTTTTCTTAATCCTCATCAGTATGTGGTTGGGATGGAAAAATCATTGTACGATAAAAAAGTCCGTCTCATCCAAACGATTCGTTCAGAAATGTTTCGTGATTTTTTAATTTCTCCTGAAGGAAACAACCGCAACTAGAATGGGCACTGTGAACGCTTTACTTATCGTTGATATTCAAAATGACTTTTTGCCAGGGGGCGCATTACCCGTTAAAGACGGTGATCAAATTATCCCTGTTATTAATCAGCTCATAGAGCTGCCTTTTAGCACTATTGTGGCTACAAAAGATTGGCATCCACACGATCATCTAAGCTTTGCCGTTCATCATAATAAGTCTGTCGGTGAGCATGTTAAACTTTTAGACATCGATCAAATTCTTTGGCCGGTCCATTGTGTGCAAGGAACGACAGGTGCATGCTTTCCTGACAATTTAGCCTCTCATCGATTTATCCGCATTTTTTATAAAGGAACCGATAAGTCTATCGATAGCTACAGCGCTTTTTTTGATAATGGGTATTTTAAAAGTACAGGTCTGGAAGCTTACCTCAAAGAACGAGGCGTTCAAAATGTTTATGTCGCGGGATTGACCACCGATTACTGTGTTAAATATTCTGCACTTGATGCCGAAAATCTAGGTTTTCAAGTTTACGTGGTGACGGATGCCTGTAAAGCGGTGAATCTGTCTCCAGGGGATGAAGAGGCGGCTCTTCAGGCAATGAAAGACGCAGGCGTTCGACTCATCAAATTTTCCGAAATCAATTTATCTGAATAGAGAGAGCATATGGCCTTAAAAGTTTACTCTTATCAAAAATGTTCAACATGCCAAAAAGCGCAGAAATTTTTGGATCATGCTCAAATCGCTTATCAAGTGTTGCCCATTAAAGAGCAGCCACCTTCTGTAGAAGAGCTTAAAACGGCTTTAGATTATGTACAGGGTGATCTAAAAAAACTCCTGAATACTTCCGGTGAAGAGTATCGCAAACTCAATTTAAAAGAACGCCTTTCAGAAATGACTCAGGAAGAGATTTTTAAAATGATGTCTCAAAATGGAATGTTAGTTAAGCGACCTTTTGTTTTAGGAAAAGATTTTGTTTTGCTGGGCTTTAAAGAAGAAGCCTGGAAAGCTAAGCTCTTGTAGGTCGTCATGTCATGTTTTCCTGATCCCATTATGCTTCCAGATTCTGTGTTCCAATCGAGGGCACATCGCAATCGAGAGCTTTTACGAGCTGCGAAATGGGGAATTTTAATCCGCTTCGGTATTATTTTATTTGAAGTTTTTGGATTTATCCTTTTTGGAAGTGCGGCTTTGATGATGGATGCCCTCTCCAGTCTTGTGGATGTTGCAGCCACGTTATTTCTTGTGTTCTTTATCAGGTTAGCCGATAAACCACCAGATCGTAACCATCCTTTCGGCCATGGTCGTTATGAACCTTTGGCTGGCTTACAACTGGGAACTTCCATGATTTTGATTGGGGGCGGGATGTTAGTACGCGAAATTTCGCAGCTCGCTCAACCCATTACAGTTGAATATGACATGAATCGTTGGGCATGGATATTTCCTTTTTTGGCAGTTGTTCTTTTAGAGATTTCTTATCGTTTTGTGATGCGCATTGCAAAAAAAGAAAATAGCCCCGCGCTAGCTGCCGACGCAGTACATTACCGTATTGATAGCATTACGAGCCTTATTGCGACGATTGCCTTAATTATCGCAGCATACTTTCCTAATTGGGCGTGGATCATCGATAAATTGGGGGCTGTCATGATTGCGGGATTCATGGTGGTGATCGGACTTTTTGCTGCACGCAACAACATGCATCAGTTGTTAGATCGAATCCCAAGTCCCGATTTTTTCAAACGTGTCCGTTCATCCGCTTTAAAAGTGAATGGTGTGATGGATACAGAAAAAATTCGGATTCAGTTGTACGGACCGGATGCTCAGGTGCATATTGATGTAGAGGTGGATCCCCAGCTTTCTGTTGAAGAGGCCCATAAGATTAGCCAAGAAGTACGTGCTGAAATTCAACGTGATTGGCCCGCAGTCAGAGACGTCATTGTGCACATCGAACCATTCTATCCCAACGATCATCCCGTTTTAATTTAATGGATACTCATATTTTGTCATTATTTTGTGCTTTCCGTACGACTGTTTCCTAAAAATCCGTTCATGCCAATTACCCATGAACGAAACAGTACCGATATTGATGAGAAAGCGTTTGGGATCCGATGAATCATTGTATTAGAAGTCTTGCAACCAAATTAGTATCGACATATTTTCAAGAAAAGCCGAATTTTGTTGATTCCCTACCCCAGAAATTGTTCTCAATATCTTTTCTTGTTTAAATGGCAGGCAGCTTTCAAGTTGTATGTTGGTAAATAAAAATTGGAAAGTGCTAGCAGCGGTTAATTGCGAATGTAAACAAGAGAACGAACGTTCACTATGAAGCTCCTAATTTTTTAGAAGTCTCTATTTGTATTCTTATGAAATATATGCGCTCAAAAGATCGAATGTTTTCTGTGACTTTTACATGTTGTCGAGATGAAGTCCAAGATGTTGGTGGATGTACATCTGAGGGACTTCACATCGACGAATTTATATTAGGTGCAGGTACAGCGGCCTTGCGAAAGAAATGAAAATATCTTACTAAAGTTGGTCGGATTTAATCCAAGAGGTTTTTCACGAGCTTATTTCGACTCACGATGCTTTTCGAATCAAACCAAATGCGCCATAAACCTTTTGCAAAAACGGGATGTGCGATTTTTCCTTTATTCTCTCCATTAATTTCCAAGGTAATCATATTTCCGGGAAACCAGCGCAGAACATGTTCGTCCCCTTTTTTAGTTCCATCTGTATATAGGGATATGTATTCCTTAATTAAAGGCTCAATACTTTTGTATTCTTCATCTGTCAAGGTTTTATGAAATCCTGCAAAAAAAGCTTCTTGAACAGTTTTTAAATCGGCTTCATACACCCATTTAATCGTGAATTGTTTGATTTGACCGTCTTTTAACATTTCATCAAAAACAGCAGCTCGCTTCATTTTAACAGGATTATGTAAATAGTAACCGATTGCATAAATGTTAATGAAAAATTTAGATCTTACGGCTGTTCCTGCTAAGTTCAGGGTAATGTCAGAGTTGTTGTCTTCAAAATGAACTTCAGAAGGGAAACACAAGCGAGTGGAAGGTTCAATGACATCAGTTGCTACGACTGAAAGAGTAAAACTGAGAGCGCCTAGAATTAGCAGTAGTGTTTTTTGCATGGAAGATCTCCTAAAAATGATTATGTTTTGTGTAGCATAGAAGGAAAATGAAAGCAAGAGGCTCTCATACTCAAAGAAAGTAAACTAAAAGGGAGCATATCTTAAGATTTGATTACTCGTTGCTTTATGATTTTTTTATAGTCGGTTTGGTTCGATTAAATAAAAACATAGTTATTTTGACCGATTGGTGAAGTCCCCAGTTTCTAAGCGATGTAATAGTAAAAGGACTTTTAATAGAAAATTAACTTTGCTCTTATTAAAGAAAATTTCAGTTAGATACTCCTTTCTTTGGGTATCTCCTGCAGACTTTTTGTAATCGTTCTTAAGGGTTCACTTTTACCTATGCGTATTATTGTGGGAGACGTTTTTTTTTGATTGTCGTGTCTAAGATGGTTGTTGATAGTACTTTAGAATTGTATCGGGAAAGCTTGCCATACTGGCCATGAGGCATGTTGATGTAATTTTCTATAAAAAATTCACGTATTGTCTTATTCATGAATCAAAGCAAAAGTGGCAATTGAAAGTCTTAGAGCGGACAATCAATAGCAAGTTTCAACTAACAAAAGCAGGTTTCGACCGAAGATTGGCCAAATGAGGTCAAGTCGATCAATTACAAGTCATGCATTTTTATTGCGTTCGTCTTACTAGGGTGTTGAACGAGTTTGCATTGGTTTGTTTGATTTCAGGCAACGCAATTTAACGAAAATAATGAGTCGCAATTCACAGACTTTAAATGAATTACGTAAAAAAATACGGATTCAGAAAAATAGGCGTTGCGCTAAATAATCCGTTTCTTGTATGTTTATTACTTCCTTCGAACGAATGTTAACAAAACATAACGAAGCGAATAACACGCTAAAGAGTGAATAATCTGTTTTTTGACAGTGAAGAAAAGACAATGTGCAAGCAAATAAATTATAGAGCTTGTGTGAGGAAAGTTAGCGAAAGCTAATGACCCACATATTATAGAATTGAGTAATACTCAAATTTTCAAAGTTTT